>NZ_JAUBPT010000011.1:39214-84531 GCF_036700905.1 Microcoleus sp. S13_C3
GGAACAGGCATCTTGCCTGTTCAATAATAATTTGTTAGTTGTGGAACAGGCATCTTGCCTGTTCAATAATAATTTGTTAGTTGTGGAACAGGCATCTTGCCTGTTCAATAATAATTTGTTAGTTGTGAAACAGGCATCTTGCCTGTTCAATGTTCCATAATAATTTGTTGTTAGTTGTGGAACAGGCATCTTGCCTGTTCAATGTTCAATAATAATTTGTTAGTTGTGGAACAGGCATCTTGCCTGTTCAATAATATTTTGTGTGTGGAACAGGCATCTTGCCTGTTTCTTTGTTATTCTAGAAATATCATAGCTGGAAGTAAACATATGATTTCTGTTGCACCGATCGCACCACCGTTACTCATAGGCGAAAAGCGAGTAGTGTTGAGAAATATTACTTGGCAGGGTTATCAACAACTGCTACAGATTTTAGGCGATAACCGAGCGGCTACATTGATATTCGACCGGGGAATTTTAGAAATTACCATGCCTTTAGAAGAACACGAATTTTCAGCACGCTTAATCGAACGACTGATTATTATTTTAGCTGTAGAGCTAGGTTTAAAAATCAAAACAATGGGTTCGACAACCTTGGATCGATCGGACTTAGAGCGCGGTGCAGAACCAGATAATGCCTATTACATCCAAAATCAGCCCCTCGTAGCCGGTCGTACAGTAGATATAGCCACAGATCCGCCACCCGATTTAGTCGTCGAAGTAGATATCACCCATACTGATATTGATAAGCCAGCTCTCTATGCCAGTATGGGAGTACCGGAGTTTTGGCGGTACAATGGTAGAGAATGGCGAATTTATCAGCTAGAGAACGATGAGTATTTGGAAGTATCTGTCAGCCCCACTTTTCCGATCGTGCCCAAAGAAAAGCTCTACGAATTCTTGGCAGCAGCGCAGCTAGATGAAGTAGAAGCGGAGGTGAATTTCCGCAACTGGGTGAGAGAGATGACGAATATTAATACAAGTGGAGGATGAAAGCAATGCAATATAGCGGTAAATGGCGCATCACAGAGATGGCAATGTGGGATAGTGATTACTTGGACATGGAAGTTGAAGCCTATATCGAGATTGATGAAACAGGTTCAGGAGAATTTCAATTCGGTTTAGTATCAGGTGAAATTGACGGCGAAGTCGTAAAAGATGGAAAGGATCAGCGACTTGAGTTTACATGGGACGGTAATGACGAGAACGATGCTGCATCTGGTAGCGGTTGGCTCAAATTAAAGGATAAAAACTCGGTAGATGGTCGAATCAAATTCCACCAAGGCGACAGTTCTAGTCTTGTTGCAAAGCGCATGAAATAGGCAATCAGCGATCGTACTATTTTAGACCATTTTTTTTAACCGCAGATGAACGCAGAAAAACGCAGATAAAATCCCATCTGTGTTCATCTGCTGATATCTGCGGTAACAAAATCCCAATCTCACCAATAACCAATAACAACTGACTTAAGTTTATCATGAAGGATTAATCGGAAACTCACCCTCACTCTCAACATCTATCACACTTGTAACTACATCCAAAAAGGCAAACACGGCCGGAACTAACAGCGCATCCCTCAAAACAGCCACCCCAATTACCCTTTCAAAATCCGCAGGTAAACTGCAAACTTTCACCGAAGTAGGTATCGGTTCCGCCGCCAAACGCGGCAGAATTGCTGCACCCAAACCTTGCATCACCATACTGACAATAGTTGAATCTTCGCTGAGTTCGTAAGCGATATTTAAGGGAAACCCCGAAGTTGTCAAATATTTTCGCAGCGGTACAGAACAAGCATTTTCCACCGGCTGCAAAATCAACGGATAAGCCGCTAATTCTTTCCAGGTAATCTTAGCACTTGACAATTTGGCAGTTGGCGGCAGCAACACAACATATTTATCCCGCAAAATTTCTCTAGTTTCAAATTCATCCGAGATGGGAAGAGAGACAAAACCGATGTCTGCTTTGCCCGATCGCAAAGCCTCTTCCACAGCTTGGGTATAATAAACTTCGGCAATGCTGACCGTAATTTTGGGAAAGCAACTGCGAAATTTAGCAATAATACCCGGTAGGATATGAGTTGCGACACTCCGAAAAGTAACTATCCGTACCTGGCCTCCCTGCAAACCTTTTTCTAAATCCGCTTCTTTGACCATCATTTCTAAGGCGCAGGCTATTTGACGCCCGTGACTCACTACCCTTTCCCCCACTGGCGTCAGTTGAGCACCGTGTCGCCCCCGGTGGAACAATTGCACTCCCAATTCTGTTTCTAAAGAGGCGATGGCGTGGCTGACGGCGGATTGGGACAGTTCCAATTGCAAAGCCGCCTCGCTAAAGTTTTCACAGTCTGCTACAGCTATCAAAGCTTGAATCTGAGAGAGTTTCATCCGCCGCGTATTGATTTCGTTCATAGCGTTTGTGCCAGTAGTACCCAAATTGTCACAAGGGCTTCGATATATCGATTTTATTCATACAACCTATGCAAGCAATGCTTTGATTGTCCATTGCCCCAGAGTTAAGGTTAATTTATCAGGTAACAGATAGACTTTTACAGGGCTTGCACGACAACGATATTGTGCTGTAATTGCGAGGACGTTATTGCAGCTAAAAGCTATTTTTTGTAATTTTATTGGTGCAATCTTTGTAGGAGTTATCACTTTAAGGTGTTGGCTATGTCTACTTACAACAGTCGCATAAACCCCCGAATAATGATGTTTTTTTTGATAGCCGAGCGAGCTAAACCGTCCGAAAAACATAAAGGGCTATCTCTCTTTTCAGCTATAAAAAAAATTGGGCAGTTTTTGCTCTACCTCATTTCTAGTGAGGACGAACTGAGAATTTGGCAGACGTGCGATCGCTATGGTAACACTTGGTGGCACGGTTGCGATCGGGCGTCTGGCCGTTCTACCTGCGTGGCGACGGATGATGAAATGCGCGCTTGGCTCGATCGGCGTTATTGCCAATAGTAGTGTGTGGGTTGCGTGGAAATGAAGTGAAATACAGTCCTCAATTAGCAATTACCAATTAGCAATTACCAATTAGCAATTACCAATTACCAAGTAGGAGATGCTATGCTTCAAATATCTTCCGAATGTGCAGCGCCAGATCGCATTATTCTGATGGAAAACGAGGTATACAGATTGCCTCAAACTCATCGAGAAATTCAAGTTTTGTCAGGAATTGCTTGGATCACGGTTGACCAACAGGACATCATCTTGCAAAGCCCTGAAAAAGCATCGCTTCCACCCAGCAAAAACTTTGCTGTCATATCCGCTCTCAACAATATGCCGCTGATTATGGCAGTCTGGCAAGACAAAAACCCAGTCATGGGATTTTAGATTTTAGATTTTAGATTTTGGATTGAAGAATTGGGAATGACTGATTGTGTATGGGTTTGAAGCACGGGTCTACAGTTGCCTTCTTTTTTGAAACTGGTATCAGAACCTAGCGATTGAGAAAAAATTCGGCAGGAACACCCGAAAAAGCTCTATCTTAATAGTTATCACTTAGCTATTGGAGGACTCGATCGGTGCACTGCCGCTCTTATCACTTCAGCTATCTCGCAGCTATAAGTATTGTCTTATCGCCCGCACTCAGCCTGCTGGCAATTTCAGACGCCTGGGCTTATGCCCCAATTATAAATGCGAGGCGCGACCAAGCGAGCGATTCCCTACGGGATAGCTTCGCTTTACACGCTCAGGCAACTGACCCCAAAACGCAAGCAGACCAACTTTTTGAAACAGGAGTAAAACAGCACCGCGAGGGTTTGTTTCGAGAAGCAATCGAGACTTTTGAGCAAGTTTTGACAATTCGCAAGCAACTAGGTGACAAATCGGGAATCGGAGAAACCCTCAACAATATGGGGGAAGTTTATGGCGAAATGGGTTTGAGGCCCAAAGCTTTGGAAGTTCTGCAGCAAGCTTTAGTCATTCACCGAGAAATCAGCGGAGGGCGTCGTACCGCGCGCACTCTCAATCTCATAGGTTTCGTCAACCGGATTGGGGACAATTTTTCCGAAGCGATGAAACTGCACCAAGAAGCTTTGGAACTGGCCAAAACTACTGACGACAAAATTGAAATTGGAGAATCTCTCCACAACATCGCGGCCGTGTACGCAGAACAGGCAGATTACGCCAAGGCGATCGAATTTTACCAACAAGCGCGGACGATTCGCACGGCCGCCGGCGATCGGCGCGATTTAGGCCGTACCCTCAATAACATGGGCGGCGTCTACTACAACATCGGCGACTTTAATAGAGCGATGGAATTTTATCACCAAGCTTTAGCAATTCGCCGGGAAATCGGAGACCGGGCTGGCGTCGGCCGCCTCCTCAACAACATGGCACTTACCTCCCGCAAACTAGGCAAAGATACTCAAGCGCTGATCTATTTTCAGCAAGCAATACCGATGTTAGAATCTATCGGTGACAAGACAAGCATCGGACGCTTGCTCAACAATATGGGCGCCATTCATGAAAGTCTTGGTCAATATCCTAAAGCTCTCGAATCCTACGAGGGAGCTTTAAAAATTGCCCGCGAGGGCGGTGATAAAGCCGGAGAAACTACAGCGAGGGAGGGCATTAAGCGATTGTCTTCCAGTCAGCGTGTACCGCAATAAGAGTAGTTAGTAAGTCGGGTCGAAGGAAGTAAAACCAGATATTTAAGAAAGTGAAAATGATAGATTTTTGAACAATAACTTGCTATGATTGCCGGGATGTAACATTAATCAGCCAGTGCCCCGCAACGATATTGACCGTATCAGAGAGAAAATTCGCCTCCGCCAGTACGATATGTCATCCCACGCAATGGAAGAAATGGCTGAGGACTTGCTGACTATCCTGGATGTAGAAGATGCGGTTCTGAGCGGTCAAGCGATTTTAGATTTTAGATTTTAGATTTTAGATTAAAGAATTGAAGCATTGACCCCACGGATAAATACGTTCGGCAAGTTTCATCGGATACAGGTTTTTTATTTCACCGGTCCTGAGTCTGCTTTCGGAATGAATCCGGGGGCTTGTATCCTGGATGCTTTGGGTCAGATTATCCGGGTTGAAAAAGACGACCCCAGAGGTACAAAATATGTAGTAGTGGGGACAGCACTGGATCGACAAACACCTGTTGGAGTGGTTGGACGTTTCGCTAGTAACGGACGTTATCTAATCATCACGGTTTATGAAGTCACTCAACTTAATGGCTAATTGTATGTATAAATACAGATGTGAGTATTGCGAAGGAACCGTTCAACCCCGCACTGTCAAGCGCGAGGCATTCAAACATAAAAATGGATTTGTCATTCTTGAAGATGTGACCATCGGTGTTTGCGATAACTGCGGCAATCGATACTATTCAGCCGATATTCTTCATGCGGTTCATGCCGTTGCAACTGGAGCGAGATTGCCTGAAAGAACCGAACAAATTCCGGTTACTCATTTAGAATCAGCATAACCAGTGGAGCGCTTTAATTTCATTAAAACGCTGTGACGATAAAGGAGACTGTCCGGGCGTGAAGATTGGAAGCGATGGGAGCATCTCACTTATGCAGCCCTCCGCTAGAAATTGGAGCCCGGAGTCAGGAGTCAGGAGTCAGGAGGAAAGAAGAAGGAGGAAGAAGGAAGGAGGAAGAAGGAAGGAGCCATTATAAGTGTTTTTACAAATATGAGATGCTCCCGAAGCGATCGACCGACTTTGGCGACGATTTGACATTCATCTGCAAGTCGTTGTATAATTGGTTTGCAAAAATATATAACTCAAAAAGAGGAAAAAGGCTTCAGGAGCACTATAATTTGATTAATATCGCTCTCGAAAGATAGAAACAATTTCTGTAGTAATTTGTCTGCAAGCTCGGCTGCACAACAATTAATCTAAGCTATGAATATTCGTACCGAAAAGCCCGAAGATGTAGAAGCTGTTCGCAACGTTAATATTGTGGCATTCGGACGAGAAAATGAGGCAAATCTAGTCGATCGACTGCGGGGAATTGGATCTACATTTTCATTCGTGGCCGTGCAATCCGATCGCATTGTCGGACACATTTTCTTCAGTCCGGTTGTCGTCGAAGGCAAATGTTCTAGGAATTTGTCGATTCTGGGGTTGGCGCCAGTCGCAGTTCTACCCAACTATCAGCGGCAAGGTATCGGAACGCTGCTGATTCGGGAAGGTTTAAAAGAGTGCGGACGATCGGGATTTCAGGCAGTAGTTGTGCTTGGTCATCCAGATTTTTATCCGCGTTTTGGGTTCATTCCTGCTAGTAGAAAGAGCTTAAAATGTGAATATGATGTGCCCGATGAAGCTTTTATGGTTTTGGAGTTAGAAAGTGGATCTTTGCAGGATTGCAGCGGAACAGTGAAGTATCGATCGGAGTTTAGTCTATGCGAGTGATATCAAATCCCGGTGCATCGGATTAGCTGACGAAGAGCTCGCGAGTCAGAAAAATTCTTAAACGAGCGCCCATATCTGAGTTAACTTGGTAGATCCGTTATCCGTATTTACTTATCTTTACATAGTGGGGTTTTTTGTACCTACCTATTGCAACTTTCTCTGCATCTTTGCTACTTTCTTTTTGACCCATAACGCGCTGCAAAATCGCCTCTACTTTCGCAGCAAATAGAGAATTTCCTCTCTGCCTCGGTCGTGGCATATCAATAGAACAGTCCATTGCAATCTGACCATTTTCTATTAAAATAACTCGGTCAGCTAGCACCACTGCTTCTTCTACGTCATGAGTGATCAGTAGCGCGGTAAATCCTTTTTCTTGCCATAAATTTTCTAACAATTGCTGCATCTCAATGCGAGTCAAAGCATCCAACGCGCCCAGGGGTTCATCAAGCAGCAGTAAATGAGGTTCGCAGGCAAGGGCTCTTGCTAAAGAAACTCTCTGCTTTTGACCGCCGGAGAGTACCGCCGGCCAATCGTTAGCGCGATCGCCAAGCCCTACCGCGTGAAGCACTTGCATCGCTTTGTAGTGCGTGTTTTCTTTGGCCGTGAGTAGCCCTAATTTCACATTTGCCACCACTTTTTGCCAAGGTAGTAGCCGTGCATCCTGAAACATCATTGTCACTTTAGAGTTGAGTTTGCGGGACGGCTTTCCATCTAGAAAGACAGTGCCTTGAGTGGGAACTTCTAGTCCGGCGATTAAGCGCAGTAAGGTACTTTTGCCACATCCGCTGCGACCTACAATTGCTACAAATTCTCCGGGATTTATTTCTATGTTGATATCCCGCAAAATTTTAATATTTCCAAATGACTTCTGGAGTCCTACTAATTCTAGACCTATTCCTGAGAGTGGTGATTCCATTCTAAAAAACCTCCATATCGCGATCTATGCCACAGGCTCAAAACCTTTTTGGCTGTCAAAGGTGGCTGTTGAGCAAATGTCAATTCGTCTCCTACTCATCGGTGGTGGTGAATAGCAGATTAGCATTTATAAATTTAATCTACGGCAACTCTGTCAAGTTACAGGAGTTTCTGATTAAACAAGATTATTGCATAGGTATCTACAAAAAGCAAGATAATTTTTCGCCGAACTTCTGCGGCTTTGATCAATAATTGTTCAGAACAAGCAAACCCTGTTCCTGTAAAGGTTCTGTTTTTGAGTCCGGTGAGATTATGCTGTATTTGGGAGAAAAAACCTGACAGTTGATTCCCGCCGAGATTCGCGATCGCGCACAATTTACATAAAAGTTATCAAACTTTACATCTCAACTTACTTGCTTTTTAAAATTGACTGTGCTAGCTTACTCTATAAAATACGGTAAATCTACAGATTTACCGTATTTACGAGCCACACCGTAAATCGTTCAATTTTAAATGAGTCAAAAATAGGAGGACTATTAAATGCCTAATGTTGTTGCGATCGCAGGTAGCCCGTCTCATCCATCCCGCTCCTTTGCCGTGCTGGAATACGCCCGCCGCGCTGTCGAGAAAGAGGGACTGAGTACGGCCTCTATCAACGTCCGCGATCTCCCGCCAGAGGTATTAATTTACGGACAATTCGCGAACCCAGACTTGAAAGCAGTCAATGATTTAGTAGTAGAAGCCAAGGGCATAATCATCGCCACACCTGTTTACAAAGCAGCCTACACAGGCGTACTCAAAGCTTACTTAGATTTGCTCCCGCAGAAGAGTTTAGCTGGTAAAGTTATTCTCCCCATAGCCACCGGAGGTACGCTGGGTCACTTATTAGCAATTAACTACGCCCTCAAACCAGTGTTATCCGAGCTGGGCGCTAGTCATATCTTGGCTGGTGCCTATGTTTTAGACACGCAGATCCAAAGTTATGACGAAACAAGCGTACAACTTGAACAGGAAACAGAACAAAGATTGCGATCGCAGTTGCAAGAGTTTGTTGGTGCCCTGCAAATTGGCAAACCCGAATTAGTTGGAAGTCTCTGATCGGAAAGTTACCAACAAACAATATTATTGTTTATGCTCAAAAGACTGATTTCATTCCTTGCTCAATTATGGCGATCGCACCTTTCCCTAGCAGCGCTATTTCTATTGGGAATCAGCTTAAATTGGGCGATCGCCGCCTGTAACAATACTCCCACCCCTACCAGCTCTGCAAGCCCCGCCACTTCCCCCACAGCAACGGCAGCTAAGGTAGTCCGCATCGGCCATCAGAAATTCGACCCCTTCACCCTAGTCAAAGCTAGAGGCGGGTTAGAGAAACGCTTGCAGCCTCTAGGTATATCCGTTGAGTGGAAAGAATTTCAGTCAGGCCCCCCGATGTTGGAAGCGCTAAACGCCGGCAGCATCGACATCGGGCGCACCGGGGACGCTCCTCCAGTCTTTGCCCAGGCTGCTAACGCACCCCTGCTTTACATTGGCGGTAGCGCCCCCAAAGACCGCAGTTCAGGTATTTTAGTTCCTGCTAATTCACCAATTCAAACCCTTGCAGATTTGCGGGGTAAGAAAATAGCTTTTACAAAAGGTTCAAGCGCCAATTACCTGTTAGCAAAAGCACTGAAATCCGCAGGGATAAAATGGACTGAGATTGAGCCTGCCAACCTGACACCAGCCGATGCCAGAGCTGCCTTCCAACAAGGTAACGTAGATGCTTGGGTAATTTGGGACCCGTTTTATGCAGCAGCTCAAGCGCCAAGAGATGTTCGTGTTGTTAAAGATAGTAAAGGACTAGCAGCTAACCGAGATTTTTACTTAGCTAATCGCTCATTTGCTCAGCCGAATGTCAAAATCATTGAGGCAATTAGAGAAGAAACTCAAGCAGTAGCGACTTGGGCTGATGCGAATCCCGCAGAAGTAGTCAAGATTCTCGCTCCCATTCTGAAAATTGATGTTTCTATCTTAGATGTAGTGACTCGACGGCGGACTTATGGATTTGAACCGATCCAAGCTGATATGGTTGCCGAGCAACAGGAAATTGCGGATACTTTTTTTGAACTCGGCTTAATTCCCAAGCAGATCAAAGTTGAAGAAGTAGTTTGGAAACCCGGTAATTAAAAATCCATGCTTGTGGGTAAATGTTGGATACCGAGGCAGCGATTTCTTTTCCTAGTTCCGATGTCTTAACAATAGATACATTCCTATTCGATTCGATGCTGAGATGGTTCCTAAAATGCCGAGTTCCGAGCCTCTAATATCGTTTAATAAATCCAGGTGACTGTTTACAAAACTTCCTGGCGCAATTGGGGAAAAACCTTTGCAACTTTGTTGAGGATATAATCGCCGTAAGTGCCGCGAAACTCGTGAACTCTGGCTTTATCCCAACGTTCGTTCTTGTCATCATGGACGATCGCTCCCTTGATTTCGATCGGGTGGAGTTCAGCATTGAAATTGGGATCGAAGAAGAATGGAAATGAGAGGCGATCGCGTCCTGACACATTCTTGACTCGATGAGGAGTAGAGCGATAAAGCCCACCTGTGAGGCGATCGAGCATATCGCCAATGTTACAAACAAACGAGTTGGCGATCGGGGGAGCATCAATCCAGCCTGATTTTGTCTTCACTTGCAACCCACCTAAATCATCCTGCTTGAGAATCGTGAGCAAACCATAATCGGTATGCTCTCCCACTCCCCAGGATTGCCCTTGCGGATTGCTTTGTGGTGGATAGTTGAAGATGCGAAATAAAATCAGGGGATCTGTCGCAAGTGCGATCGCGAAAATAAGAGGCGTCTTCGTTCAAACTCAGGGCAATTCCAGCCATTACTGCGTGACCCAGTTGAGTCATCACCGCCAGATATTCTAGTATTGTTTCGCGAAAAAGAGGAATATCTGGAAACAGGTTTGCTCCGTGCATGGGAACGCCCGCTTGAACAGCCGGATGGGTTTGATTCAATTGAGATCCGAAATAAATTCCTTCTTTCAAATCTGGTTTACCATTCGTCAGTTCACCTCCAACCGGAAAGTAGCCGCGCCATGCCCGACCTCCCAGCGCCATCCGAATTTGCATTTTGGTTTCTAAATCTAGAGCAAAAAACTGACGGATCAGTTGCTCCAAACGGTTTTGCAAGCCTTTGTCTACACCATGCTCAACAATGTAAAAAAAACCTGTGCCGCAGCAAGCTTGTCGGATTTGGTTTACAACAATATCTAGGGGATTATCCGATACCAGCGAACTAATATCGATAACGGGAATCTGAGAAACATCTACTGTTAATTCAGTTGCCATAGAGAGGGATTATAAGTCGTTAAGATTGAACGCCTTTTATAATTTGAATTGTTCATCCACCGGAATTTGATAGCCATTTGCCAGTCGATTGGTAGCGTTTGCGGTTGCCACGATCGCCATCAGTTCCCCAAATATGGCATCATCCATTCCCTTGGCTCGCGCTCCGGCTGTATGAGATGAAATGCAGTATGGGCAATTATTTGTAACGCTGACAGCAATGTAGATTAACTCGCGGGTCAGGGGATCGAGTTCTCCCGGACCCGTCATCACCTCCTTCACATTCTGCCAGGTACGTTGCAGGGTAGGCGGATGGTTGGCGATCGCTTTCCAAAAGTTGTTGATGTACTCGGTTTTGCGTGTGGCACGAATGTCGTCATACACTGCGCGTACTTCATCATTTGCGTCTTCGTATTCAATCAAATGGCTCATAAGCTGTTGTGCATTTAAATTGTATGTTGAGGGCGGGCTTTCTGGCCCAACCCCTACTCCCCACAAGAGTAAAAATTTATTTTACCATGCAATTTAAATGCGGATTAGCTTAGTTGCAATAATGGTGATATCGTAAAAAGCACTAATTCCTAGTTGAGAAAACCGCCAAGCATTCTGCATTTTTGCGATCGTCCATTACGATGACGCGATAGCTGGAACTGTTGCTCGACCGACTTCAGTTGCGCTGGGGACTTCAATCAATTGCCCTGTTTTCACATCGTAGATAAAGCCATAAATCGGAATGGTTGGTGGTACAAGGGGATGGTTGCGAATTCGTTTGACATCCACAAACACGCTTTCTGCCAAATCTTTGAACGTTAACCAATCGACAAATTCACCTTCCGTCGAACCCGAACCCTGCCCTACATCTCGCCAACCGTTTTCCTCGATTACAGCAGTTTCCAGGCTGTTTGTCAATAGTTCTCGGATGATGCTGTCGGTAAACAGTTGCATTCCACAATCCGTATGGTGAATGACGAACCATTCACCAGTTCCCAATAGCTTGTAGGAGATTACGAGCGATCGGATTGCGTCATCGCTTGCCCGTCCTCCAGCGTTACGGATGACATGGGCATCCCCTTCTGCCAGCCCAGCATATTTTGCAGGATCGAGGCGAGCATCCATGCAGGTCAGAATGGCAAAACGACGACTAGGAGGCAGGGGCAAATTGCCTTTCTTGCCAAAGGTCGCAGCATATTCCTGGTTAGCAGACAGCACTTCTTGCAGAACTTGACTCATGCTTGAATTTTCCCAAATTGTTGAATTATGATTGCAAGCAACCTTAAAATACTGTATCTCGGTAAGCAAACCGTATTTTACCACTATTACCGTTATTAAAATGTTCCTATAGATATCTTTTCCATCTTGAGGGCAGTGATGGCAACCCACGACCATATTCTGCAAGCGATCGGCAAAACACCGTCGATTTGGGGTGTCCGTCAGTTAATGACTGCGACAACTTCAAATACCGAAAATACTGACAAGCCGAACTCTTCTATTTGATGTTGATATGGTTCCGACGATACTGATGATTTCTGATACTCCAACAACGATCGCGCGCGACTGTCGGTGCTGGCTTTAGTGGTTCTTTAGTAGCGACTCACCTGTTAAAAACAGCTAACCGCCCCTTGCTAATCAAGCTGATTGAGCGCGAGCGTCATATTGGCAAGGGAGTTGCCCATAGCACCACCAACAGTCCAGTTGGTCTTTTAACCCTTGATCTTGAGTGTGCCTTGCTGTAAGATAAAATTCAGCTATACTACGGTAAACCAATCGATTTATAGTATAAACTACGTAAGTCCTAATTTAACGAGACATTCACCAGGGAGTTGAGGAGACGAATCATGAGCAAGTGGTTGGCCATTGCCAGACGTAGGTTACTGCTATTTTTTATTTCTGGGCTGTTTCTAGCGCTATTAGTCAATGCCTGTAATTCTTCCTCTCCTGGAACTGGCACTACAGCAGCATCGCCAGGCTCATCTCCTACGGCAGTTCCTGCGGTAGTACGTTTAGATTATGCCTACTACAATCCTGTCAGTCTCGTGCTGAAAGAGAAAGGCTGGCTGGAGGAAGACTTAGCCAAAACCAATATCAAAGTGGAATGGGTACTCAGTCAAGGTAGTAACAAGGCATTAGAGTTTCTCAATGGCAGCAGCATTGATTTTGGCTCGACTTCTGGTGCTTCCGCACTGATTGCAAAAGCCAATGGCAATCCCATCAAGTCTATTTACGTTTACTCGAAGCCCGAATGGACAGCATTAGTAACTACGGCGAATTCTTCCATTCAAAAAGTCGCCGATCTAAAAGGCAAGAAAGTTGCAGCAACGCGCGGAACAGATCCGTTTATTTTCTTGTTGCGTGCCTTGGATCAAGTCGGTTTGACTACCAAAGATGTGGAAATTGTGCCTTTGCCCCACGCTGACGGTAAAGCTGCCCTTGAGAAAGGCGATGTCGATGCCTGGGCTGGTCTCGATCCCTTTATGGCACAGACAGAAGTAGAAAAAGGCTCGAAACTCTTCTTCCGCGATCCCAAACTAATTAGTCAAGGCTTTTTGAATGTCCGCGAGGCATTTGCCAAACAATATCCTGAACAAGTTAGTCAAGTGCTAACCGCCTATGAGAAGGCACGGAAATGGGCGATCGCAAATCCTAGTGAACTCAAGCAAGTGGTGATTAAAGCATCAAAGCTGACAGAAGCGGTAGCAACTAAACAATTAGAGGAGCGAACCGATATATCAAACTCATCGATTGGTGACGAACAAAAAGTCGTTATTAGTGCGGCTGGGGATGTCTTGAAAAAAAGCGGCGTGATCGAGGATTCGGTTGATGTCAGTACAGTAGTTAACAATTTAATCGATCCGCAGTATGTGGCAAAGGTTGCCAAATTATAAGTAAAAAATATCTGCTGTGGATATACACCAAATCACCAACGCACATCGAAAAATTAAAAGTTATATCATGTCCGGTCGATTACCCCGATTCCTGTAGGGGCGGGTTCACCAATAATATTTGCCAAAAACGGACTATCTCCAAAACCCGCCCCGGCCTATGTATTATGGGCGATCTATCGGACATGATATTAAAAGTTAAAAATCAAATTAATCATTATTTTTAATTTGGCATTTTTAATTTTTAATTCCGCCCCAAAGCTATCTACGCAGGACAGCCAACACTAAGTTATGGAACAAAGACTTGCGAACGCAATCCCAAATGCACAAACAGCTAATATTTGGCGACTTCTCAGTCGTCTGGGCAGAGCAAAAGGCTTGCTCTTGCCAGTCTTTCTCTTAATGTTGTGGGAAAGTCTGTCTAGGTTTGGCTTGGTTGCTCCTAACTTGTTACCTGCTCCCTCAACTATTCTCACAACAGTTTGGCAGCTCGGTGTAGCAGGGGAACTATGGCAGCACATCGGCATTACACTCTATCGGGTTTTTGTTGGCTTCTTGATTGGTACATTTTTGGCCACTATTCTAGGAGGATTAACAGGCTATTCTTGCCTAATTCACGATTTACTCGACCCACTTTTGCAGTCACTCCGTAACATTCCTTCCCTCGCATGGGTGCCACTATTTATCCTCTGGATGGGAATTCATGAGCCTTCTAAAATTGCTCTGATCGCCGTTGGAGTCTTTTTCCCCGTTTACTTAAATCTCATGAGCGGCATTCACAATGTCGATCGCAAATTGGTTGAGGTTGGCAAAATCTATAGACTTAATGATTGGCAGCTCATCAGTCGTGTGTTCTTGCCCGCGACATTGCCTGCCTACATTGTCGGTTTGCGAAGTGGCTTGGGTTTGGGCTGGATGTTTGTCGTGGCGGCTGAATTGATGGGAGCCAGTCAGGGCTTAGGCTTCCTATTGATCGATGGGCAAGCGACTGGACGACCCGCCATCACCCTCGCCAGCATTCTCTTGTTTGCGATTTTCGGAAAAGTGACTGACTCAATTATTGGCCTTGCATCACATTGGCTACTCCATTGGCAGGATGTTCACGCTTCCAACCATTAGTTCAAAGCATTAATTTCAAGCATTCATTCAAAGCGCCAAGGAGGAAACATATATGCTACTCATCGAAGGACTACATAAGCGATTTAAAAATGGTTTGGTAGGATTGGAGTCTATTAATTTAACTGTTAATCGCGGCGAGATTGTTAGTTTAATTGGTACGAGTGGTTGCGGCAAAAGTACACTTTTACGGATTGTTGCCGGATTAGATCTGCCAACGTATGGAGATGTGCAAATAGACGATATTCGCATTAACAAACATCATCCAGAAATGGGTGTAATATTTCAAGAACCTCGGCTGATGCCTTGGTTAACCGTCTGGGAAAATGTGCAGTTTGGTTTGCATCATTTACCGAAAGATGAACGCAAGGCACGGGCAAGTGATGCTCTAGTTAAGGTTGGATTACAAGATTTTGCTCGTTTGCTGCCGCGCCAACTATCAGGAGGAATGGCTCAACGGGTGGCGATCGCGCGTGCTCTTGTTACTAATCCTTCTATTTTATTGCTAGATGAACCCTTTAGTGCTCTCGATTCCTTTACTAGAATGCAATTACAAGATCGTCTGTTAGAAATTTGGCAATCCGATCGCCAGACGATGATTCTTGTCACCCATGATGTTGAAGAAGCACTGATTTTAAGCGATCGCGCGATCGTCATGCGTGGCAACCCTGGACGCATCCATCTAGAGCTAGATATCGATCTTCCCCGTCCCCGCAGGCGTACCGATCGCGATTTGCAATATTGGAAAGAAAAATTATTGAGTACCTTAGATTTATCCAATACGCAAACTGTTCCCTTAGAGGTTTAAATCCCAGGCTGAGATCGCAATCAACATCTAAATATAGGCAAGGGAAACGCCGCTCCGATCTCTCGCCCTGAGCGAAACCCAAGGGCTGATATCTAATCCGTTGACATCGGAATTATTCTCTCTCTCTTCTCTTTCTCTGTGTCCTCTGTGCCCTCTGTGGTTTAATCATTCCGATACAACCGGAATTGATAGGACGCACCCGACAATCGTTTGTTAAATGTCGAACAGCTTATCTCCAAACCTAAATCCTAACTCAGCAAAACTTGACTTCAATCATGACTACTAAAATACTCCCAAGCTACGATCCCACTCTCTTTCAAGGAGCGATTTCTTATTACCTGCAATATCGACCGCGCTACCCAAATGCTATTTACGATTTAATCTCACAGGAATTTCAATTAGATGGGCAAGGCAAGCTTCTCGATCTCGGCTGTGGGATTGGCTTGGTAGCGATCGCCTTACACGATCGATTTCAATCTGTTTTGGGTATCGATCCCGATCCAGAAATGCTCGAAGTTGCCAAGCAAGAAGCTAAACTGGCTCATGCTTCAAATATCGCTTGGGTAAGGGATTTAGCAGAAAATATTTCCCCGGCAATTGGTACATTTTCCCTTGTCACCATTGGTCGTGCTTTTCATTGGATGGATCAAGAACTGGTGCTACAGCGTAGCTACGATCTGCTCGATCGCACCAGTAACGCTAATAGGGGGATAGCGATTATTCAAACTGAAAAAGATATTTGGTCCAATGACTCTGTTTGGGCACAAAATGTGCTAGCTACGATCAAACGGTGGCTAGGAGAAGAGCGGCGTGTGGGATCGAGTAGCGTTCCTTTGCTCTACAAGTCGGATTTAGAAGTTTTGGATCGATCGCCATTCGTTCGGATTAAGCGCCATAAGATTGACTTTCAAAAACACTGGACGATTGATAATTTTATTGGTTATCTCTACTCCACTGCTTACTGCCGTCGTGATTACTTTAATGGCGATACTTCTGTATTTGAAGCGGAAATTAAAGCAGCAATTCTCAGTGCCGAACCTTCAGGTCAGTTTGTTGAAGATGTACCGATTTCTGTTTACTTGGGTTTTAAGGACTGACCAACCTCTAGGAATCCTAAATCATTTGTACCTCATTATTTCCCTCAATTTTGTATCATCAATATGAAAACATCCCTTGCAGACTCGAAAAGCACAGCACAACAAGACAGCAAGCAAGATTATGTAGCGATCGCGAAATCACTTGGTCAAGAATTTGCTGCTACTGCCATCGAACGAGATCGTGTTGGCGGTACGCCAAAGTATGAACGCGATCGCATTCGTTCTAGCGGTTTGCTCGGTTTGATTATTCCTAAAGAATATGGCGGTATTGGCGAAACGTGGATTACTGCACTCCAAATTTCCCGCGAGTTGGCAAAGACTGATAGTTCTCTAGCTCATGTTTATTCCTATCACCATTTAGGGGTGGTTATCCCGCATCTTTTTGGCACGGAGGAACGCAAGGCACAGTTCTACACAGATACGGTGACAAACAATTGGTTCTGGTGCAATGCCCTCAATCCCCTCGATCGCCGTGCCACTTTAACTCCTGATGGTACAGGCTTTTTACTGAACGGTACAAAAAGCTTTTGTTCTGGCTCTAAAGATTCTGATATCTTACCCATCACTGCTGTTCGTCAAGATACCTCCGAACTCACGATTATTGTAATTCCCACTCAAAGAGAGGGAATACAAATTCATGACGATTGGGATAATATGGGGCAACGTCAAACCGATAGCGGTAGTATTAGTTTCGACCAAGTGCGCGTTTATGACTCGGAAGTGTTTGGCGATCGCACCCGTGCTGATATTCCTTTCCGTACTTTACGAGCTTGCTTGACGCAAATAAATCTTGCCCATATTTATTTGGGTATTGCGGAAGGAGCATTTGCTGCTGCCAAAGACTATACTTGCACCGAAGGACGACCCTGGTTGACTTCCAATGCTCCTAGTGTGACGCAAGATCCCTACATTCTGAAACACTACGGAGAAATGTGGGTCGATCTGCAAGCGGTTAGCAGTTTGACCGATCGAGCCGCCGCCCTTCTGCAAGCAGCTTGGGAAAAAGGCATAGATTTAACCACAGAAGAACGTGGAAAATGCGCGATCGCGATCGCAACGGCAAAGGTTGCTGCCACAAAAATTGGTTTAGATGTGACTACTCGCATTTTTGAAGTGATGGGGGCGCGTGCTACCACCAGTAAATATGGTTTCGATCGCTACTGGCGTAATCTGAGAACGTTTACGCTACATGATTCTGTTGACTATAAAATTCACGATCTGGGTAACTGGGTACTCAACGATCAGCTCCCCAATCCCAGCTTTTATACGTAAAAAACATCTAATGATTGATACATTCTGTCATCTCTAAACTTGCAATCTATGGTACTGTTGCCTAGATTTTTTAAATGCCTTTGGCTATCAAGTATTAGGTAGAAAAAGACGATAGGATTCACTGTCCATCAGAATTCTGAAACCCAGCCACATCAGCACGAAGGGGAAAAACTTGCTCGCATAACGGCTGAGTACCAAAGCAATACCAGGTAGATGGGTCAGAGTATAGGACATAAACAGCCAGCAGCAAATAATGAGATAGCAAACGGGTATAATTACGGACAGATTTTGGATTGAGCTACTCGCAAACAAAGGGATATAAATCCCTAGATTGTTGCTGCCGTTAGCAATCGTGACCGAGGAGACGCGATAGGTCTGCGGATCGCGGATTACATCCCAGAGCGATGGCTTTCTAGAATCAAATCCTCGGAATTTAGAGTTTCTTTTCAGATTGGCTGACTTATCTTCGGCTGAATCATCCTTATTAAGATTGAGCAAATTGTTCAAGCCAATCAGTATCGGCAGAATCCCCAGTAGACCAGTCCAAGTGGACGGAATCACTAGCCCCAGTAAGAAACCAACCAAACTTAGTATCACCAATACCGTGAACCCTAGAAGCTCACCAACCACAACGTGCTGAGGGCGAAAAGTACGATTAACCTCACTGAAGAAAGCCGTCAGATAAATATTGTCGTCAAACGTTGTTGCCACAGCAGCAGCTAGCCCGATCTTAATTGTTTCAATTAACCAGTCCATTACCATCCCTCACTGACCACCTATCCGATCGCCGAAACGAGCGATTCCTCAACCATTGTATAAATTACCACAATATCAGTAGGATAATGTGGGTATCCCCTATTGGGGTGTAACGAGCGAGCCAATCTGGTAGTTTATGTATCAAGCGGTGCTTTGACTCGATCCCCCATCTTCAATTCCTCCAGCGTCCATCACCTGTGTTTATCAAAAGAGTCGTTATGATTAGCCGTTTGATTGACCATCGGCCTAAAGGCACAGGTCAAAATATCTTACGATCGCTCAGATCGGTTATTCCCAGATCGCTTGCCTATCGGTTTGCAGTGCGATTTTGCCTCAGTCTTGCCACGATTTTGGTCTTGAGTCTGGTTTCTGACAGTCATGTTGTTGCCGCTTCTGCCTCTGGCAATGTACTCTCCCCTCTAGTCAGTCAGGTAAATCAGACCACACAACCTAAATACTCAACAACTCGGGTACTGGAAACTGTGGGACTGTTTGTGGGAGGCATCATTTTCTGTATAGTTTTGGATCGCTGGTTTTCTAAGCGTTCTGCTCATTCGGGCAATACACCATTAGCTGAGCAAGCGCGGCGGCTCAAGCAACTCAAAATCGGTTATCCAGAGGGTATGACAAATCTGGAAGTCCTGCGTGCTCAAGGTTTGCTCGAAAGCCGTTTGCGACCATTTGGGCTGAGTGTTACTTGGACAAGCTTCTTATCAGCTTCTGCTCTGATAGAAGCATTAAGCAATGGGACGATCGATTTCTGCGGCGGCGGTGGTACGGCCAGCATCTTCTCGCAAGCAGCAGATCATGTGTTTGTGCGGGTGGCTAAAGAAAAATATACTGCTCCCAAAGGTCAAGCGATTCTAGTACCAGAAGATTCGCCAATTCAGACGGTTGCCGACCTGAAGGGTAAAAAGATAGCTTTTGACAAAGGCTCAAGCGCTCATTATGTGCTGGTGCGAGCACTGGCAAAAGTGGGATTAGAGTTTAGTGACATTGAGCCAATTTATCTGACCCAGCCACAGGCGCTGCCCCTATTCCGCGCGGGTGAGGTCGATGCTTGGGTGATTTGGGTTCCCTACACAACAACTCAAGTCCGAAGTGCTTATCCAGGGCGCTCCATTGCAGACTTAGAGAGCATCTTTGGTGACAAAGCCTCTTTAGAAGTTCCGACCTATTACTACGCGATTCCAGAGTTGGTACGCGACTATCCCGACTTGCTCAAGGTGATTTTAGAAGAGGTAAACGAAGCTGGAGCTTGGGCTAAGAAACAGGAATTAGAAGCTACTGTGCGATTGGCAGAGCATCATGAAATCGATCCATCCATTGTAGAAATTTTACAGCAACGTAGTGCCGAACGCGCTATTATCCCGATCGACGACCAATCGCTTACGGCCCTACAGCATCAGGCAAATATATTTAAAGATTTAGATCTAATTCCTGAGCGGGTGAATGTGAAAGATGGAACCTATAGCTTGCAGACTAAGCAAAACTGGACTTATTAATCTGACACTCCCACCAATAAAAAGGGTGGGCTTTCTGGGTTATTAGCTGTAATTTATAGATGAACTAAGAAAGAAAAATGGGACACTCTCATCTTTCTTTCTTATGGCTTCTTGTTTTTACCTAAGCTGGCTGATAATTGGGATGCCAAGCAAGCCATTTCTCTTCTAACTTTCTGGCGATCGCATCGGCAAACTTACCCAACAAAGCATACATAATAATGCTCAACACCACCACATCAGTTTGCAAGAACTCGCGAGCATTCATTGCCATGTAACCAATACCAGAATCCGCAGCAATTGTTTCTGCGACAATCAGCGTCAGCCACATAATCCCCAATGAATATCGCACGCCTACCAAAATTGAAGGCAAAGCCCCAGGCAGAATAACTTGCCACAAAAGAGATGTAGGACTCAAACCATAAACTTTTCCCATTTCAATCAATCCGGCATCGACGCTGCGGATGCCATGAAATGTATTGATATACATGGGAAAAAACACACCCAAAGCCACCAAGAATAAGCGAGCTACATCGCCAATTCCAAACCATAAAATTACTAGGGGAATTAAGGCGAGGTGGGGAACATTACGAACCATTTGTACAGAAGTATCTAGCAGCTTTTCGGCGATTGGAACCAGACCATTGACGAAACCAAGAGTCAAACCAATTCCTCCGCCGATGAGGAAACCAACGACGGCACGCCAAGCACTAATTCCGATATGGTGAAACAGTTCCCCGGTAATTGCCAATCTAACTCCTGCACTTAAAACACCTGTTGGTGCGGGTAAAACTCTTGTGGAAAGCCAACCCACCTGCACCAATAATTGCCAGCTAACAATCAGCAGCATTGGTACAATCCAAGGGATTACCTGCTGAAAATAGGGGTTTTTGAGCCATTTTGTATTCATGACGCACTCGTAGGAATAACTTGTTGGTGGAGAAACTTTTCGTTGGCAACAATTTCGCCAAAAGGACTAAACATTTGCGGTTGATTTACAGTCGGTTGGTTCTTCAACGGCAAGCGGGGGAATAGCAATTCAGCGACTCGATACGCTTCTTCTAAGTGGGGATAACCGGAAAAAATGAAAGTTTCAATCCCCAATTCGGAATATTCCAATATTCGCGCAACAACGGTATCGGGATCTCCCACTAAGGCAGTACCGGCACCGCCTCTGACTAACCCAATTCCCGCCCACAAATTGGGGCTAATTTCTAGAGCTTCGCGGTTGCCTGCGTGCAGTTGAGTCATCCGCTTTTGCCCTTCAGAATCCATTCTGGCATAAGCTTTTTGGGCGGCCGCGATCGCATCTTCATCGACATATTTAATCAATCGATTTGCATCCTCCCAAGCCTCGCTTTCAGTTTCGCGTACAATGACGTGAAGGCGAATCCCAAACCGCACAGTCCTACCATATTCTGCTGCTAAATTTTTCACACCTTCAATTTTTTTTGCCACTTGTTGCGGCGGTTCTCCCCAAGTCAGATAAACATCAATATGTTTTGCTGCAATTTGTTGTGCGATCGGCGACGAACCGCCAAACCATAACGGAGGATAAGGAGTCTGTACAGGTGGAAATAGAACTTTTCCGCCCTTAACTTGGAGATATTCACCGCTAAAATCGACTTCTTGCTCTCGCAGATTAGTCGAGTTACTTCCTTCAAGCATTGCCCTCCAGACAGTCAAGAATTCATCAGTCAATTCATAACGTGCGTCGTGACTCAGATGCACTCCATCTCCCGCTAATTCAACCGGATCGCCGCCCGTAACCACATTAATCAGCAAGCGCCCGTTAGATAGCCTATCAAAGGTTGCTGCCATCCGTGCTGCTACCCCAGGAGACATTAATCCCGGACGAATTGCTACTAGAAAACGCATTTTTTCCGTTACAGACATGAGAGAAGAAGCCACTACCCATGCGTCTTCGCAAGAGCGTCCCGTCGGAAGTAGAGCGCCCGTAAATCCTAAATGGTCAATGGCTTGGGCGATTTGCTTTAAGTAGGACAAACTGCCAGATCGCCCTCCAATTCCGCTCGCTAAATACCGTCCGTCTCCGTGAGTTGGGATAAACCAAAATAATTCCATTTGCCTTAGTCTCCATCACTATTTATTGTTTAGTTACCTGAGCGACTTCACTAATTTTGACCTGTTTGGGAAGCAGCTTCAAATCCAAGAAAGTATCAGCAACTTTTTGTTGATAAGTGATGACTTCCGCTGTAATGGGCTGCACGCCGTAAGGCCGTCTCCGTGCAACTTCCTCTAAAGTTGGAACGTCAATACCAAGAGCGGGAGATAGCAGTTTTGCCACCTCAGTTGGTTGAGCCGCCGCCCATTCATCGATTTTTTGAAGTTCCTCTAAAATTGCCTTAGTCCGGTCAGAATATTGGTCGTTAAAAGGTTTAGCAGCTAGATAGAATTCCCGATTAGCTACAAGCCCTTCTCCATCCTTAAGAACGCGAGCGCCGGTGGCTCGTTTCGCTACTGTAAAAAACGGATCCCAAATCGCCCAAGCATCAACGCTACCTTGTTCAAAAGCTGCCCGCGCCTCTGCTGGCGGCAAGTAA
The DNA here is from genome assembly GCF_036700905.1 of Microcoleus sp. S13_C3. Taxonomy (NCBI): domain Bacteria; kingdom Bacillati; phylum Cyanobacteriota; class Cyanophyceae; order Oscillatoriales; family Microcoleaceae; genus Microcoleus; species Microcoleus sp. S13_C3. The sequence continues at coordinate 61,829 of NZ_JAUBPT010000011.1, forward strand.
ATAGGCTGAATGTCGCTATATTTTAATCCGGCCGCTCTTAATGCTTCTACTACTAGGTAGTGCACGTTTGAACCCTTATTAAATACAACTTTTTTGCCTTTCAAACCAGCGACATCTTGAATGGGAGAATCTTTCGGTACTAAGATAGCTTCGCCTTTAGGATTAGGAGGCTCGTTAGCAACATATACCAATGGTGCGCCAGCGGCTTGTGCGAAAATAGGCGGTGCTTCTCCTGTATGACCAAAGTCAATACTGCCTGCATTCAAAGCTTCTAGTAATTGAGGACCAGCGGGAAATTGAAGCCACTGTACAGAAGTGTTTTGAGAGGCCAAACGCTTCTCTAAACTGCCTCGTGATTTAAGGATGCTTAGAGTTCCATATTTTTGATAGCCAATCCGAATTACATTGCTCTGTTGTGAGTTAGAACTAGCCACCGATGTGGTAGCAGAAGTTGGGGCTGTAGTTGTATTTGTTTGCTGAGTAGGAGCACAGGCGGAAACTGTCAAACTCAAACTGAAGCCAATTGCAAAAAGTAAAGCAAAGGTCTTGATAGAACTATGTTTGAGTTGGCTCCCAAAATGCCTCAATTTAGCTAAAAATGGGCTCTCTCTTAATCGGGTTAACACTGTGCCTTCCTATATTTCAAGTATTGAAAACCCAGAAATGCGCTCGCCATGTAAAAGCTGAGCTAATCATTATTGAATCGCAAACTACAATAAATCGACCGATATACCGTAGTTAACTCTGACAAGCCCCTATTATTCCACAGATGGCTTCAAAAATGCAAGCACATTCTGTAGATTTTTGTTTCTATTACTTCTCTAGTTGCTTACTTGATTAATATTCGCGGGCAATATATCAGTTGGGCCCACAGGAGAAAAAGTAGCCTCTAACACTGCTGCTATCTGTATAAAAAGCTGACGACCAAACTGTTGAGAATATCCATATCAATTAGGAAGGCATCATGGCCATGAGGAGATTCCAGCCATTGTAGTTCTGCATTGGGAATCAGGGCTGCCAGTTCTTCCTGCTCAACGGGTGGATATAGGATGTCCGAATTAATAGCGACAATCAGGGCGGGCTGCTCAATACTGCTCAAAACCGTGTGATAATCCCGATCGGCACGGGTTAGATCGTGGCTGTCCATAGCATGGGTCAACGTGATGTAGGTATTGGCATCAAACCGTTCAATCAATTTTTTGCCCTGGTAACGCATATAATCCATGATCGCAAATGACTCAGTAACGCGATCGGACTTAACCTGTCGTCCGAAGCGAGCTGAAAAATTAGCCCAGGAACGGTACGTACTCATAGCAATCATGCGGGCCACAGCCAGCCCCCGATCCGGTTGTTGTTTCGCGCTATAGTAACCATTCTGCCAGTTAGGGTCAGTATAAATAGCCTGCCGTTGGGTTTCGCTAAACCCAATGCACCAGGCCGAGTGGCGACCGGGGGTGGCAATCACCGCGATCGCCCGGACTCGATCGGGATAAAGCAATGCCCACTCCAGCACTTGCATACCACCGAGAGAACCACCAATCGCTAATTGTAGCGATCGCACGCCCAAGGCTTCCAGTAAAACCCCTTGCAACCGCACCATATCCCGAATCGTAATCCCAGGAAAGGTTGGGCCATAAGCTGTCCCTGTTTTAGGATTGATGGAGGTCGGCCCAGTTGTTCCATAACAACTACCCAATATATTGCTGCAAATAATAAAACTGCGATCGGGATCTAACGCCCGTCCTGGCCCTAAAAGGGGTTCCCACCAAATATCCAGATCTGCCCAACCAGTTAGAGCATGACAAACCAACACAGCATTATCTCCAGCCCCATTGAGCTGTCCCCAAGTCCGATAGGCCACCTGAACTCCAATCAAATCTTTACCAGACTCCAGCTCAAAGGGTTCTGGGAGTTGATAAAACTGGCTTTGGGGGGAAATGAACTGCTGATAATTCATCTGCTAAACCTCGGCAAAGGCCTGCTCAAAATCGCCTTTAATATCGTCGATGTGCTCTATTCCTACCGATACCCGAACTAAATCAGGGCTCACACCAGCCGATCTCTGTTCCGTGTCTGTGAGTTGCTGGTGGGTTGTAGATGCGGGATGAATGACCAGTGTTTTAGCATCTCCCATATTCGCCAAATGGCTTGCCAGTTTCACCTGGTTGATAAAAGAGCGACCGGCATCGAGCCCCCCCTTGATACCGAAGTTCAGTACACCGCCAAAGCCATGTTGTAAATACTTTTTAGCCCGCTCATGGTAGGGATGTTCTGGTAATCCCAGGTAGTTTACCCATTCCACCTTGGGATGTTGTTTGAGCCACTGGGCCAGTTCCAGGGCGTTATCTACATGACGTTGTACCCGTAGGGAAAGAGTTTCCAGTCCCTGTAAAAACAAAAAGGCATTGAAGGGACTCAGAGTAGGGCCTAAATCCCGCAGTCCTTCGACTCTGGCACGAATAATGAAGGCAATATTGCCCCATGAGCCTTGAGGGCCAAAAACTTCTTGGAAATTGAGGCCATGATAGCCCGGAGCTGGTTCTGTAAACACAGGAAACTTGCCATTTCCCCAGTCGAACTTGCCGGAATCAACGATGACACCGCCGATTGAGGTGCCATGTCCGCCAATCCATTTAGTTGCAGACTGCACCACGATATCAGCACCGTGTTCGATGGGACGGATGAGATAGCCTGCTGCACCAAACGTATTGTCTACAATCAGGGGAATGCCATTTTCGTGAGCAATATGAGCTAGGGCGGCAAAATCTGGCACGTTAAATTGGGGATTACCGATCGTTTCAACATAGAGTGCCTTGGTGCGATCGTCGATCGCCTGCCGGAAATCCTCTGCCTCATCGCCATCCACAAATTTGACCTGAATGCCCAGCCGAGGAAACGTCACTTTGAACTGGTTGTAGGTGCCCCCGTATAAATAGCTGGTGGAAACAATGTTATCTCCCGCTTGGGCAATATTGGCGATCGCCAAAAGCTGAGCTGCCTGACCGCTAGATGTTGCCAGGGCCGCAACACCCCCCTCCAGAGCGGCAATTCGCTTTTCAAACACATCTGTTGTCGGATTCATGATCCGGGTGTAGATATTACCAAACTCTTGCAAGGCAAAGAGGCGCGCCCCATGATCCGCATCATTAAAGACATAGGAGGTTGTTTGATAAATAGGCACGGCACGGGCATTGGTTCCCGGAGCAGGTTCTTGCCCAGCATGAACTTGGAGGGTTTCAAAACGATAGGGTTCTGTCATTTGCTGTAAAATACTTAAACTTCATCGATTTACCGTATTTTCTGGCTTGCAAACAAGATTCTACAGATGCACATCGAGTAAGTCAAGTTCAGAAATCATTTTTTAAGTTAATTCGGTGGCAATCCCCCTGTGGTTGCCTCTCTGGTTGCTTCAGTTCCAACAAAATGCGATCGCCTAAAGATTGACATTCTTTGGAATCTATGAGATTCTTACAAAATACGGTAAACCTACTGAGTCACCGTACTATACATGGTCTACCTATGCTGTCAGTTGTGACAGCTACTGGAAGGAAAGCTGTGTAACTAATTCCGCGGCAATTGGATAGATTGTTCTATTTCCTTGATTATGACTGAAGTAACTGTTTCAACACAAACCTCTCTGCGCCCAGTTAGCAAGGCTGGCTTAGAAAACCTGGCAATAACGGCGAAAGCCAACCCAAATACGATCAAGTCATTAAAAGTCAAAACAGTCTGTGAAGGGCAGTTTCGTAACTTGAACTATGTACGAGACTTACCAGAGCACGTCATTGATGAACCACCAGGCTTGCTGGGACAAGATACAGCCCCTAACCCCTCAGAAGCATTACTGGCAGCACTAGGGTCTTGCCTATCTGTGGGAATTCATGCCAATGCGATCGTGCGTGGCATTACTCTGACCAAGCTAGAACTAGAACTAGAAGGCGACATTAACATCACCGGTGTTTGGGGAATCGGCGATTTATCAGAAAAGCGTCTTGGCTTTACAGATATTCGCGTCAAAGTCGATTTAGAAGGCGATGCCAGTCGCGAAGCCTTAGAAGCTCTAGTTGCTCACTCTAATAATTGGTCTCCTGTAGCCAACACACTCCGCAACCCTGTCAATTTAGCAGTATCCCTTGCTTAAACAAGCTTGCTTCGCAGTGGATATATCCTGCAAAAAACTGGGTTTCTGGTCTTAGTCAACGCCAACCATGAAGAATTCTGGTTCAGAAACCCGGTTTCTAGAAAAGGTTTTTTGCCCTGGGTGGGTAAGTCCTAACTATTTCACCATTCTTGTAAAGAAGGTTGACCTATGCAGGTTGCTTCAACATTAGTTCCCAACAAAAGTTTAGAAGAACCGATCGCCCTTAGCCCTTTGATTACCGAATTAAAAGCCGCGATCGCTCAAGACCTTGTACCCAAAGTGCAAAGTATCGATCTAGAGGGTGTTTATCCCCGTGATTTTATGCAGCGTGTCGGTGCATTAGGAGGCTTTGGTCAAGCTGTTGCGCCAGAGTTTGGTGGAGCGGGTAACGGTTTAAAAGCAGCCATTCAAGTAATTGAAGCTATCTCTGAAGAATGCTTGTGTACGGGATTTATGACTTGGTGTCAGATTGCCTGTGCTTGGTATATGCAGTGCAGCGACAATACCTATCTCAAGACAAATTTATTGCCCTGCATAGCAACAGGGCAAGTGCTTGGTGGTACAGGGTTATCAAACCCAATGAAACACTTTGCTGAGATTGAAAAAATTGCCCTCACCGCCGAGCGAAAACCAGGTGGTTATGTACTGAATGGTCTATTGCCTTGGGTTTCTAATATTGGTACAGGACAACCCTTTGGCATCGCCGCCCAACTTTCCGAGGGGAATGATTACTTAATGGCGATCGTCTCAGATCGGTTCGCTGGATTATCGCTTCGACAAAATTCCCAATTTATTGCTTTAGAAGGCAGTGGCACTTTTAGCTGTGTTTTCAAAGAAGTATTTATTCCTGACGAACAGGTTTTAGCAGTACCCTGTGCAGACTATGTACAACGAATTCGTCCGGGTTTTATTCTGACACAAGTTGGTATGGGCTTAGGGTTGATCGCTGATTGTATCAACATGATTGAGGCAACTCATTCTCGTTTAGGTCATGTCAATTGCTTTCTCGACGATGGAGCAGAGGATCTGGCTGATGAACTAGCGATCGCCCGTCTGAAAACCTACACCCTAGCCGATCGGTTGAGTCAGCCAGATGTAAGCATCACTCCAGATTTGCTCAAAGAGGTAATTCAGTTGCGGCTTACTGGGTCTGAACTCTCATTACGAGCTGCTAATGCTGCCATGCTCCATGTCGGTGCACGCGCCTATTTACAGGGTTCTAAACCAGCCAGACGACTACGCGAAGCATACTTTGTGGCGATGGTTACACCAGCAATTAAACAACTTAAAAAGATGTTGCATCATCTAGAGCAACCGCTAATGGCTAATGGCTAATTGCTAATTGCTAATGGCTAATTGCTAATGGCTAATTACTAATTGGGGGAAAATTCTTCCCCTTTTTCCCATCTCCTTTTTCCCATTTCCTCTAACGGATATGAGCAAGCCTTTTATTGCATCACTAACAAATGAAACTTGGCAAGATCGAGCAACTTCTCTGCTTTCAGTCCAAAATTTGCAGAAGCAGTACAAAACTCGCCAAGGGTATTTGACTGCATTCGATGGTATTGACTTACAGGTTCACTCTGGTGAAGTCGTTTGTTTGCTGGGTGCGAGTGGGTGTGGTAAGTCATCCCTGCTAGCAACGATCGCAGGTTTGCAGACAGCCGATCGCGGTGAAATATACCTGCACGGCATTCCAGTCCGTAAAAGTCATCCTCAAGTAGGCGTTGTATTTCAAGATCCTTGCCTGTTACCTTGGCTTACTGTCGCCCAAAATATTGCTTTTGGACTGAGGCTAAAACAGATGCGATCGCTAACAAAGCCAGAACTGCGATCGCGCATTGCAGTCGCGATCGCCCAGGTGGGACTACAGGGGTTTGAGCGCAATTATCCACATCAGTTGTCGGGGGGGATGGCACAGCGCGTAGCACTAGCAAGAACACTGGCGCGTCGCCCCCAACTGCTGCTACTGGACGAACCCTTCAGCGCCCTAGATGCAATTACTCGGTTGGATATGCAAGCTTTGCTGTTGCAAATCATTACCCAACAACAAACAACAGTCTTGATGGTGACACACGATATTGACGAAGCACTACTACTAGGCGATCGCGTCGTATTAATGGCGCGACATCCAGGGCGAATTTACCGAACTTGGGAAATCACCCAACCTAAGCCCCGATTTGAGCAAGCCCATACCCTAAGTGAAACTCGATTCAGCATCTTAGAGGCTTTATCCACCGTGATGGATACATCTGCCAATCTTCCTCATGCTTTCATAGGAGACTAAATTATGACATTGCCTAATGTCTGTGCCTGCTGCGGTATGAGTCGGCGCGATTTTCTGAAAATGACGGGTCTATTTTCTACTTCTCTAGGTTTAACTTTAGCAGCCAATGGTTGCCAATCAACCCCACCCCAAGCCGGGAATAGTCCTAGCCCCACTTCTACGGGCAAATCCAGCGCTGACCAACCAGTAAAAATTGGCTATCTACCGATTACTGATGCAGCCCCCTTGCTAATTGCCCACGCTAAAAAGCTGTATGAAGCAGAGGGCTTAACGGCTGAACCACCGCGCCTCTTTCGCTCTTGGGCACAAGTGGTAGAAGCGTTTCTCGCCCGTCAGGTGAATGTAGTTCATGTGCTATCACCCATCACGGTATCACTACGTTATGGGCGCAAATTTCCCGCTAAGGTTGTGGCTTGGAACCACGTTAACGGATCTGCGCTCACGGTTTTACCTGAAGTAGAAACTGTGAGAGATTTGGGTGGGAAAACGATCGCTATTCCTTTCTGGTACTCCATCCATAACGTTGTGTTGCAACAAGTGCTGAAGAAGGACGGATTGATAGTTACCCGAAAACCAAAAGATGCAGAAGTAGCCGCCAATGAAGTGAATTTGGTCGTGCTTCCCCCGCCGGATATGGTGTCAGCACTGGCAAATAAGGCGATCGGGGGTTACATTGTGGCAGAACCTTTTAATGCGGCGGCTGAAAACCTGAAAACGGGTAAAATTCTCCGCTTTACGGGAGATGTCTGGAAGAATCATGCTTGCTGCGTTGTCTGTCTACATGAAGACGATATTACCCAACGTCAAGAATGGACGCAGAGTGTGGTTAATGCGATTGTTAAAGCTCAGGCATGGATTCGAGACAATCGCGAAGAAACAGCCCAGATTTTATCAAAAGATGGTAGTGGCAAATATACACCCCATCCTTTACCTGCGCTGAAACGTACCATGACTTATTACGAAAAAGAGGTCTACGGCAAACAGGGCGCTATTGTGCATCCTGACTGGGACATTAATCGTATTGATTTCCAGCCCTATCCTTTTCCTTCTTATACAGAAGAATTGGTGCGGTTGTTGAAAGATACTCAGGTTGAGGGAGATATGGCTTTTTTGCAAGCGCTCGATCCAAAGGAGGTTGCCAAAGATTTGGTAGATGATTCCTTCGTTAAACAAGCGATACAACAGGTTGGTGGATTAAAGACTTTTGGTTTACAGGATAACTTCTCTCGCTCTGAGACGATCGCCGTCTAAATTAAATCTATGACATCCACTCTTACTCCTCTCAAATCATCTTTCAAGTTTAAGTTTCCTCTACCTCTAGCAGGGCTGCTCGGTGGTTCCCTAATCTGGTGGCTGTTGACAACTCCACTTTGGCATAGCGATCCGACTGTAGCTGATTTTTCCCCAGAGCGAACTGTCGTCGCCTTAATACAACTATTTGGCACAGGTGCGATCGTTCCCCATATCGTAACCAGTTTGCGCCGGGTGTTGGTGGGGTTATCGGTGGCGATCGCGATCGGGGTGCCCCTGGGGGTAATATTGGGTTTGTCTCGCCCTTTAGAGCAAACTACTTCTGCTCTGTTCCAGTTTATTCGGATGATTTCACCCTTGTCTTGGATGCCTCTGGCCGTGATGGTTTTAGGCATTGGCGATCTGCCTGTTTATTTCCTACTAACGATCGCCGCGATCTGGCCGCTGGTATTAAACACAACCGCAGGCGTATTAGCCGTCAATCCACGATGGTTATTACTTTCCCAAAGTCTTTGTGCCACCCGTTGGGAAACAATTGCTGGGGTGATTATTCCGGCGATTGTGCCCCACCTATTAACGGGTGTGCGCTTGGCAATTGGTATTATTTGGATGGTGCTGGTTCCAGCGGAAATGCTCGGTGTCAGTGCGGGCTTGGGGTATTACATTCTGGATACGCGCGATCGCCTGTCTTATTCAGAACTAATGGCTGTAATTTTAATTATTGGTGTCATTGGTTATGGTTTAGATAGTGCGCTAAGATTTGCTTATCAGCAATGGACTCATCAATCTTAATTCAGGCTTAGCATAATCTCGCTGTTTAGATTTCGTGTATTAATGGTCAACCTCAAACGTACTCGTGAAGATGTACTGTCCGCTGTTTTAGATTTGATTCATCGCCAAGGATTTCACTCAACAGGGTTGAAAGAGTTGCTAACCCATAGTGGTATTTCTTCGGGTAGTTTCTATAACTATTTTGCCTCGAAAGATGAGCTAGGTCATGCTCTAATTGACTGGAAGTGGAGCAAGCTAAAGTCTATACTATTTGGTGAAATTCAGACTGATGCGATCGCCCAACTTTTTCAAATGATTGACCAGTTAGAAACCATTCATCGGGCTGAAGAGCCTTGTGCTGGCTGTTTTCTTGGTAATTTGATTGTAGAGCTAGTGGAACATGACCCTACATTTCGTCAACATCTGATCCAGGTTTTTGATGACTGGCAGCAGGAAATAGGTAGTTTGCTGTTTGCTGGCCGCGCTCAACTTAAGCCAGAGATCGATCCTGAACGACTGGCACAACAGCTTTTGAGTGCGATCGAGGGGGCATTATTGCTAGGGCGCTTATACGATAACCCTGAGCGCTTACAATATTGCCTTGATGGATGTCGTTATTTGTTGCAAGCATCCTTGCAAAATGAACTTGTGTCTGAATAATTGGGTCTTCCGTACTTAGTGTACTAAATTGTCTCAAAAAACTACCGAAAATCCTTGCAGGGTAAAAGTTGGGAGATTACCAAGTTTATCTGTATCTCACTCACCGGAAAATAGCTGTAGATCAGTTGCGATCGCAGTAGAAAAAGTAGCATCTAGCCCTGCAGCTATCTGCATAAAAATCTGAGATACCGCCGAGTTCGGATCTGCGAGGGTTAGCGGTTTTCCTGTATCACCGCCCGCACAGATTCGTGGATCTATAGGAATCTGGGCAAGGAGAGGTGCTTGGAGTTCTTCTGCTAGCTGTTTACCGCCACCACTGCCAAAAATTTGCAGCGGTTCTGAATCGCGATCGCCAATTAAATAACTCATATTTTCAATAATGCCAAGAACCGGAACCCCAACTTGGCGAAACATATAAATATTGCGACGAACATCGGAAATAGATATTTGTTGAGGCGTAGTAACCAGAATCACTCCACAAATGGGACTTTCTTGCACAATGGTAATTTGAGCATCTCCGGTTCCTGGGGGTAAATCAATTAATAAATAATCTAATTCGCCCCATTCTACCTCTTGAATAAACTGAGTAATAATTTTGTGGAGAACGGGGCCGCGCCATGCTAAAGGTCGTTCTGGTTCGGCTAGTAAACCCACAGACATCAGTTTGATTCCTTGTGCTTCCAAGGGTAAAAATTTCTGACCTCGATCAGTATTAACTGTCTCGATATCTGCTTGTCCTAAGCCTAACATTTGCGGAATATTCGGGCCGTAAACATCAGCATCTAGTAAGCCTACTTTTGCCCCTTGTAATTTTAAAGCCACAGCTAAATTGACGGCAGTCGTAGATTTTCCTACTCCCCCTTTACCGCTAGAAATAGCTAAAGTAGTTCGCACATTAGCTATCGTGCAAATTTGAATATAAATTTTTTTACACCAGGTGATAGGTGATAAAACAGATTCAATTTTTGCTTGTAAGTTTTGCTGATGCGAACCAATATAAAGGCGCAAATAAATGTAACCATCAACAATTCGCAAATTTCGCACCAAGCCCAAACTGATGATATCATTTTTGAGGGTGGGTTCAATGACGTGTTTGAGATAGTTTACAACTTCTTGCTGTCGCACTTCTCCCAGCGGATCGAGCTTTTCTGAGGCTAGATGCGAGTCAGTTTTTGGTAAGGAGGAATAATTAACCATTGGGGGAATTTTGCAGTAATTTTTGAATGTGTTGAATTGCTCTTTCAGAAAAGATAGAGACTTCTTTATCGGGATCGTCGAGGGATTGCTGTAGCGCATTCATCGCCGCCGGATTGCTGAGATTACCTAGGGCGATCGCAGCTTCTTTCCGCACATCTGAATATTCATCGGTTAAGGCTCTAATCAAAGCAGGCATGACTCGTTTATCGGGAATTTTTTGCAACGCTTGTAGCGCGAATTTGCGAACTTGCCAGTGTTCGTCACTTACCGCTGTTTCCAGTGCCAAAATTGCCGCACTATCGGCATGAATTGCCAAAGATTTAGCTGCATTTCGTCGCACTTGCCAATCAGTATCGCTTTTGAGGGTTTGACACAAAATTGAGATAATTTCTAGGTCTGTTAAATGTCCTAAAGTTAAAGCCGTAGCACGGCGAACATTGACATCTGCATCAGATATTAAATTCAAAGCTTGCGGGCATTTTTCTACCTGATTGAGATAACTGAGAGTGGTAACTGCTGCTGCTCTCAATTCAGGAATGTTGGATGCAAAGAATGGTAAAATATCTGGTAAAGATTGAGCATCGTGAATCTTCCGTAACAAGGTTAATATATTGAGTTGGATATGAACATTGTCGCGGTGGAGTGCATCCAGTAGTTGTCGTAAGTCAGTTGGTGAAACTAATTCATTCAATGCCGATAATGCTTCTTGGCGAATATCTGCATCGGCGGAACCTAGACACTCAATAAAAGCAGGAATAGCCACAGGATTGCCAATTTCCCAAAGGGCAGATATGGCAATTTTTTGAACGGCAATACTCTCATCGGACAGGGCGAGAAGTAGCGCATTTGTAGCTTCTTCATCACCCAAATACTGTAAATTTTTAACGGCAACAAGGCGATCGCTTAATTCGGGCGATCGCAACATTTCCAGCCATTGATTTAATTCGCTATCAGTCTCAGAATTCATGGTTTTATAATTCCTACAAACTAGAACAAAGTTAGCGCAACAAAAAAGGTATTTTAACGGTAATTGCATTCGTAGGGCATTCTTTTTCACAGGGTAAGCAAAACCAACATTCATCATATTTCATGTAAGCTTTGCCTGTTTCTGGATTTTTGGCTAATACATCTAAAGGACAAACATCAATGCAGACATGGCATTTTTCCAAACACTTAGACTCATCTACAGTGACAGGAACATCAATTCGTTGTGTAATTAAAGCCATAGTTAGTTGCGAGCGTTAATTGTGAATAAACAAAGGTACGTAGTTGTGCTTTAGCACTCTTCTCTTTAAGCCGCTGGGTTAAAACCCTGTCTAATAGAGAAATCCGGTTAAAATTCAGATATTGCACCATTGTCAATCAAGGGGTCAATCGTGGGGTGGGGCGGTTTTTTTAGCTTCTTCTATGAGGTTTAAGGTTCTTGGCGAACCCGCCTCTACAGGCTTTTAACAATGGTGCAATATGTAAAGTAAAACCCCAATTACAAAATACATCGACTCGCGAGAAAAAGTTAACGAGCGACAACATCATAATCCTCTTTATGCAAATCCACCTCCACCATATAAGGCTCAACTGGACGCTTAAACAATTTCATTTCTCCCGACTCTTCTTTTTTCAAGTTAACATGGCAAAACCACTCTTCATTATTCTTTTCAGGGTAATCTAATCGATAATGATAAAGCCCCCAACGAGTCTCACGGCGATACAAAGAAGCCCTCGCGGCCATCTCCGCACAATCACGAATAAAGTGAACTTCCATGCAGCGCATTAACTCATGAGGATCGCGCGCGCCCATTTCCTCTAATGTTTCGTGATAGCGGACAAAATTATTCAGCCCAATCTCCATTTTGTTTCCTACTTTTGGTGGTTGTAAATAATCATTCACTAAGCGCCGTAACTTATATTCTACTTGCGTGTGAGGAATACCATTGGGCAGCTTTAAAGGTGCATAAACCCGCGCTTTTTCTGCTTCTATAAAATTAGCATCAGGCTCGACATGATCTAAATCTTGGATGTAATCAATGGCATTAGTTCCTGCTATTCTACCGAAGACAAAAGCCCCGATCATATAATTATGAGGAACGCTTGCCATATCTCCCGCTGCGTAGAGTCCGGGCACAGTTGTTTCTGCCTTTTCATTCACCCAAACACCAGAGGCGCTGTGGCCGCTGCATAGCCCTATTTCAGAAATGTGCATTTCAACGCCGTGAGAACGATAATTTTCTCCTCTACCCTCGTGAAATCGACCTCGACTCGGTCGCTCATTTGACCAAAGAATTGACTCTATTTCAGCGATTGTATCTTCATCGAGATGAGTCATTTTTAATTGAATCGGGCCTTTACCAGAGTTTAATTCCTTCCAGATTTCCAGCATCATTTGACCGCTCCAATAATCGCAACTAATGAAGCGATGACCTTCGGCATTAGCAGTATGAGCACCAAAGGGGCCGGCAACATAAGCGCAAGCGGGGCCATTATAATCTTTAATTAACGGGTTGACTTGAAAGCACTCAATATTACTTAGTTCTGCTCCTGCGTGGTAAGCCATTGAATAGCCATCTCCGGCATTAGTCGGATTTTCATAGGTTCCATAAAGGTAGCCGGAATCGGGTAGTCCTAAACGACCACAAGCACCTGTAGAAAGAATGACAGCTTTCGCTTGAATTACTACAAAATCGCCATTTCGCACGTCAAAGCCAACGGCTCCAGTAGCGCGTCCTGCTTGCACTAAAACGCGGGTTGCCATCACTCGATTTGTAACTTTAACTTTGTGGCGTTTTACCTGTCTGGTTAAAATTTGTTTGAGGTCTTTGCCTTCGGGCATTGGCAAAACATATTTGCCGACGCGATGAACTTGTTTTAAGTCGTAGTTGCCTTGGGCATCTTTCTGAAATTTTACTCCCCAACTTTCTAACTCTTGGATGACTTCATAGCCTAATTTCCCAGTTTGATAAACGGCTTTCTGGTTGAGGATGCCGTCATTGGCAAGGGTAATTTCGCGAACGTACTGTTCTGGTGTAGAATGACCGGGAATGACGGCAGTGTTTACACCGTCCATTCCCATTGCGATCGCGCCACTTCTGCGAATATTTGCCTTTTCTAAAATCAGCACTTCGCTGTCAGGATTTGCCTGTTTAGCTTTGATACCAGCCATCGTGCCAGCCGTACCGCCACCAATTACAACCACATCAGTTTTTATCCATTGAGTATTCACGTTAATTTCTCCTGGCTAATGACCCTACTTACCATCTTTCAAAACGATTTCTTTAATTTGGACGGGCTTAGGAATAAGTTGCAGTTTTTGGAAGGTATCAGCAATTTGTTGCTGTCCGGCAATCTCTTCATCGCTGAGGGGAAAAACGCCATACTTGCGTCGCTTTTCAGACACTTCTAACACGGAGGCTTCTATTCCTAATTGCGTCTCCAGAAATTTAGCCACTTCTACGGGATTGTCGGCCGCCCATCGATCTACCTTTTTGACTTCATCTAAAATGAGTTTCAAAATCTCAGGATGTTCGTCCACAAAACCCTTGCGGGCAAGATAGTAACCTCGATTGGCAGCGATTCCTGTTGCATCTGTTATAAGTCTCGCGCCTGTGGATTTTTCTGCTGCGGCCAAGTACGGGTCCCAAATTGCCCAAGCATCGACATTTCCCCCTTCAAAAGCGGCGCGGGCTTCTGCTGGTTTGAGGAAAGCTGGGTTGATGTCGCTATATTGCAGTCCAGCCGCTTCTAAGGCTTTAACTAGGAGGTAATTTGTGTTAGAACCTTTGGCAAAAGCTACTTTTTTGCCTTTAAGATCTGCAACAGTTTTTATAGGTGAATCCTTGGGAACTAGGATACCTTCAGACTTAGGATTTGATGTTTCGTAAGCAACATAAACTAATGGGGTTCCAGCAGCTTGAGCAAAAACTGGCGGTGCTTCTCCTGTGTAGCCAAAGTCAATACTGCCTGCGTTCATTCCTTCTAATAGAGGAGGCCCAGCAGGAAATTCTACAAATTTTACAGAAGATTTGGAGGCTGCTAAGGCTTTTTCTAAGTCACCTTTGGTTTTGAGGGCGTTGAGAACGGTAGCAGATTTCTGGTAGCCGATGCTAACTGTAACGCTTTTTGGAGGTGCGTAAGTGTTCGCAGTGGCCGTGTGCTGTGTGGTAGCGGTAGGAGAACAAGCCGCCACTACCAAACTCAAGCCGAGTCCGGTTGCAAATAGCAGGGAAAGACTGCCAACTCTCCGAGAAAGGAAAATTTGGCGGCAGTAGCTCAAAATGCCTAAGAGGTGGGTTTCTGCGAGCTTAATCAACATAAATGCCAACAAGAAAGGGATTGAGAGTAACTTTACTGGCAGTATACCACTATATATCGATTGATTTACCGGAGTTAATAGTTAAGCAGAGGAAGGATAATTTTATTTTTACAGATATATTAGGGTTTGTCGGTATTACAGGCAATATGCGGTAATTATAGCAATTTACCGTACTTTAATTTTTGGGGTACGATCGCGCATAATAATGATGCGGTAATGGTTGGTCATGCTCTCAATTGACCAGTAGTATGCCATTATTGCCCAGCAAAGTTATTTAAACGCCCCCTTTTCCCTTCTCCCCTTTTGCACCTTGCAAAGCAAAAATCGGAGTTTGAGCAGATTTCCCCTTCAGAGCAACAGATCCCAAAGCGTCGCAAATAAAGTTTAGCCCGATCGACTCACACACCCTTTCACCAATCAAAATTTGGTTTTCCGCAGCCTTGCTCATCAACCGAGCCGCCGTATTCACCGTATCGCCGAGGATATTAAACTCCCTGCGCCCTCGCGGTTCCCCAACCTCAGCAGCAAACACCGGCCCCAGGGATAGCCCAATTTGACAGCTTACTCCCACCTCTTCACCGCCGATAATTACTGGTGGCAAACCTGAAATGATATCTCGGATCGCAATCGCCGCACTAGCCGCGCGGCTGGCGTCATCCGTGTGAGCGTCGGGCACGCCAAAATAAATCAGCATATCCGAACCATCTAAGTGCGCCGTTACTTTTTGCAACACGCCCCCTTTAGCTGAGACTACAGCATCTATCGACGCAAACACCCGAGAAAAACTCACTACCAGATTGACTTCTTCCTCCGGCGAAGCTTTCTCCACAGACTCCGGTAAACCTATCAAGTTGACAAACATCACCGTCGGTTCAGGAAAATCCGGCGGAATTTTCCGCCTGTCTGCATTTTCCACCAGCAGTCTCAGGATAGTTTTGGGAATATAACTAGCAAGGGGTTCAAGCCGATTCACAGCTTGCCCGATTTCGCTTACCAAACCCGCAACGCTGCGATCGAGCAATACCGAACTTGGCATCCGCCGCCGAGTCAAAGTGATATCATACTCTCCGAGTCGATCGTCCGTGAAATCGTCCGCCACCAAAAAATAACCCGGTTTGCCCGGTTCAAAACGAAATTCCTCTCCCAAAGACTCTCTAGCAATTTCAGTCACACACACCCGCCCCACAGTCCCACAACCCTCAGCTTGCTTGGCTTGCTGGACTGAATGCCCCAGCAGTACGTGAGCCATCCGCAGCGGGGTACCGATGTCAGCACTAATATAGCGGCCGCAGTGGATGCCCACCCGCATCCTCAAAGACAAAACACCCCGCGCCGTTTCAATATTGGCAAATTCAGCCATCGCCCGCTGCATCCGCAAACCCGCCCGCACCGCCCTCGCTGTATCCTCTTGGTAAACCCCTGACGGAAACTGCACCAGCATCGCATCTCCGGTAAACTCCAGCAAATCCCCGCCCGATTTGCTGACAATTTCGATCATCGAGGCAAAATAGTCGTTAATCACGCCCAGCAGGCTTTCAGCTCCCTTGCGCCCTTGGGCCGCGTTCGCTTCCAACAGCGAGGTAAACCCTGCCAAATCAGTGAACAGCAAAGTGCCTGTTTGCCACTGGTAGCGCACCTCGCCGGGGTTGGGCGGAGATTCGGACACGGGCCGGGGCACGTAGTCGTGGAGGATGTAGCGCAGAGTTCGCAGGTGCTCGAAAACCCCCATTAGCGTTGCGGGGGATGGATCTACCCACGCAGCAGCGTACAGTTGAGCCGAAAGGAGCGCTCGCAGCCGCAGTTCGATCGCAGCCAAGGGAGGATTGTAGGTTAATCTATTAATAATTTCCACCTAAGTTTATTCTTAAAAAATAGGGTAAGTTCTATCAATGTAGAGGCAACACCAATAGCTCGACTTTATACCATTATGATAAGTTTCCAGTGACCCCATACCAGCCAAACCCAGAACCCACTATAGAAACTTCCGAAAGTCACACCTTGCTAGCTCCCGATTTGATCCGAGCTGCTCGATCGGCCTATGGTATGTATCTGAAAGTGCATTCCGAGCAGATGCAGCGTCCGGCGGGTGTAGTTGTCAGTCAAGGAAGCGATCGAGGTCAGTTAATTTTTGCTTCGCAGCCGATTTTATTGCCGGGTGAACGTTTTGTTACTTTTGACGAAATTGAATCTCAAATGTATTAATTAGTAATTGGTCATGGGGCATGGGGCATGGGGCATGGGGGCATGGGGCATGGGGCATGGGGCATGGGGCATGGGGCATTGAAAACTAATATTTATGTTGGCTCGAACGAGTGTCAAAAAATAGGTTTGTAGTGAGAACTTTAGTCCTCATAATTTTACTTTTGACTAAAGTCCCTACTACAAACCTTATTGGTAATTGACCGGACACAATCTAACAATTAATAAATAACCACAGACAACAGTGAACAGTGAACAGTCAACAGTGAACAGTCAACAGTGAACAGTCAACTTAATGGAAATAATCTTTAATTGCCTTGTCATGGCGATCGTCTTTATTGTCGGATCGGCTATTGGCAGCTTTCTAAATGTGGTAGTCTATCGGTTGCCTGCGGGTTTGTCGGTGATCCACCCTCCTTCTCGCTGTCCCAAATGTTTAAATCAACTCAGAAATTACGAAAATATACCCGTTTTCGGTTGGCTATGGCTGCGGGGACGCTGCAATCACTGCCGCAGTCGGATTTCGGCCCGCTATCCACTGGTGGAAGCAGCTACGGGTTTGCTGTTTTTGCTAATCTTCTGGCGGTTTGGCGTAACAGTGCAAACTCTTGGTTTTTGGGCTTTGTTTAGCTGGCTGTTGGCTTTGTCTTTGATTGATTGCGATACAATGACTTTGCCTAATTCTTTAACTCGATCGGGTTTGGTGCTCGGATTGGTTTTCCAAATGGCCAAAGGTTGGTGGCCGACATTTAGTTTGATCGACTCGGTAAACTATCTGGTACTCGATGGGATCGCCGGATCAGTTGTCGGGTTGTGGCTGTTTGACGCGATCGGACTTGCCGGGACGATCGGGCTGGGGCAGAATGCTATGGGCGCCGGAGATACCAAATTGGCCGCCTTGATGGGAGCTTGGCTGGGCTGGAAATACTTGCTGCTAGCGGGATTCATTGCCTGTGTCGCCGGGGCTTTTGTTGGTGGTGGGGCGATCGCTATCGGGTTACTCGATCGGCGTCAACCCATGCCTTTCGGCCCGTTTCTGGCTCTCGGTACAGCAATTACTGCTCTGTGGGGCGAAGCGATCTTATCTAGTTACTGGCAGTTGTTTTTCCCGAATTTTAGTTTCTGATCGGCAGGTAGTCAGGCGCGATCGAACATAATATTGTCTCAAAAATTGGTAAAATTGTTCCGTGTCTTGGATTACACTTACAACTACTAGCTTTCGTTGGGAAGCGGAATTAATGCAGCAGCTCCTAGCTGCTCATGAAATCCCGGCCCGGATTGTAGACTTGGGCATAGCATCTTATTTCGGGGCTGGAAGTGCTACAGCCCTGCAAGTTCTTCCACAACACCAGCGAACAGCATGGCTCCTCATCAGTCCAGTTGAAGAGGACAATAGTCAGTAGTCAAGTCTGTTGTTTATTGTCTGTTGTTATTGGTTATTGGTTATTAGTTATTAGTTATTAGTTATTGGTAGCAGCTAACAACTCACAAATAACAACAGCCAACAGCCAACAGCCAACAGTCAACAGTCAACAGTCAACAGTCAACAGTCAACAGTCAACAGTCAACAGTCAACAGTCAACAGTCAACAGTTAACAAATACCAAGTTTTAATGTCTCTATTTGATTGGTTTGCAAATCGACGAAAATCAGTACCGAACTCCCAAGAACGGCCGGAACGA
Organism: Microcoleus sp. S13_C3; assembly: GCF_036700905.1. Lineage (NCBI taxonomy): Bacteria > Bacillati > Cyanobacteriota > Cyanophyceae > Oscillatoriales > Microcoleaceae > Microcoleus > Microcoleus sp. S13_C3. Next base: position 80,322 of record NZ_JAUBPT010000011.1, read on the forward strand.
GAAATTGCGGACGGACTTTGGAATAAATGCGAAGCTTGCGATGCCCTGAGTTATACCAAAGACCTGCGAGCAAATCAAATGGTTTGCTTGGAATGCGGGCATCATATCAGAGTTTACAGTGACGATCGCATCGAGCAATTGATCGATCCCAATACCTGGGTGCCCCTTAACGAAGGACTGCACGCCACAGATCCCCTTAAATTTCGCGATCGAAAAAAATATAGCGATCGACTCCGGGAATTTCAAGAAAAAACAGGCCACCTAGACGCCGTAGAAACAGGCATCGGCAAACTCGAAAATTTGCCAGTCGCCCTCGGAGTCATGGAATTTCAGTTCATCGGCGGCAGCATGGGCTCAGTTGTCGGAGAAAAGCTGACTCGCCTCATCGAACACGCCACGCGGGAACGCTTGTCCGTGATCATTGTCTGCGCTTCCGGCGGTGCAAGAATGCAAGAAGGAATGCTCAGCTTGATGCAAATGGCTAAAATTTCCGGGGCTCTGGAACGCCACCGGGAAGCGAGACTGCTTTACATCCCGATTTTGACCCACCCGACCACCGGTGGCGTCACCGCCAGTTTTGCCATGCTGGGAGACATTATAATTGCAGAGCCAAAAGCTACTGTGGCCTTTACGGGCGGCCGGGTAATCGAACAAACTCTGCGGGAAAAGCTGCCGGAAAATTATCAAACTTCCGAATACTCATTCGCCCACGGTTTTGTAGACTTGATTGTACCCCGGACTCAATTAAAGAAAACTCTCGGTCAGCTCATCAGCCTCCACCAGCAACAGCCTTTCTTGGCCGACTCGGAATTTCCCGCCCTCAATGGCAGCGATAGCCACGCTTTGCCCCCGCAGACTCACGCTTTCAAACTTTCTCCCTAAGCTGCCGCGCCGGAGGATTGTCTGTTGGTGAGTCCGGGGCACCGAGGGAAATTTCTGAGGAATTGCTCAAAACCCGGCTTCTACCAAAAATATTGAGTTTGTTAACGAGACGTTCACGCAGACACCGGGTTTTGAGCCCCGCCCGCGCAAGTCCTCTTGGTAATAACGACCCAGCAGTGGGATGATATTGATCGGAAGTTGATTGGCCCTGAAGTTAGGCTGGGCAAAAATGCCTAGTCGCAGTTAGCGGTGAGTTAGCTTGCGATCGAACAAAATCTCAGAACAAACTAACAGAACAAGCTAACAGCGCTTTCTAAAATTGTCCGGCTTTCAGTTAATAGCCGTCAACTCAATTTTGACCTGTCAGCGACCTAAAAATTATGGGTTTTGCAGACCTGTCCATCGCAGAAATAGCAGAGGACTTCAACGTCCCTGTTGAAGAAGTGATCCGCTTGTGCGACGAGTTGGAAATTGCCTACAAGCACCCTCAAACCCGTTTGGCTTTGGAGGATGTTAAGGCAATTATGTCCACTCTCGAAAAAAGGCGCGACTCAAAACTTCTTGCAGATTAGATCGCAAAATTCCTCTACCTTTAAAGGTATGGCTGCACAAACTTTCGCCAGTTGTTGCAGAATCATGGAATTTTGAACAGAAATCTGTTTGCCAGCTAAGCTGTTGTGCATCTAATTTGACAGTCAATTTTTCTACAATTCTTGTTGTGGGACGGGCATCCTGCCAGTCTCTGTATTCAATTTAGATGCGTAGCAGCTTATGATCTCTTAGGGTTCAATAATTTGCCGGATTTTTTTAAGGAGAACCATGCTTAAAAGATATTTCATTGCTCTGACCGCTGTATTCTTGAGCTTTCAGTTATTTGTCAGCAGTGCGATGGCTATCGAACTGAGTCCTGAACTTCGCACTCTGCCTTTGAATGACAAGGGTACTCCAGTGGTGCTGAGCCTCAAACAAGTTGAGCAAGGCAAACGCCTGTTCAATTCGGCTTGCGCTCAATGTCACGCTGCGGGCATGACCAAAACTGACCCGAACGTGAATTTGAGCCCGGAAACTCTGGCTTTGGCCAACCCGCCCCGGAATAATATTGAGTCGCTGGTGGACTTTATGAAAAATCCCACCACTTATGACGGGTTTGAGGAAATTTCGGAACTGCATCCGAGCATGAAGAGTGCGGATATTTTCGCTGAGATGAGAAATCTCTCGGATGACGATTTGTACGCCATTGCCGGTCACATTCTGTTGCAGCCGAAAATTGTCTCCAAGCAGTGGGCTGGTGGCAAAGGCGCTCGCTAATCGATTTTAGATTTTAAATTTTAGATTTTGGATTTTGGATTGGGAGAGGGCTGAAGTTCGGCAAGAATTGCTGGCTGGTCGTTTTTCGCTCTAAAATCTGAAATCTAAAATTTACCTCCGGCTCATTGATTCTCGCAAAAGGTTGTAGTCCCTCATGCTGCGTCGTGGTGCTTTTGTCTGCTTTCTGTTGGGGATGTTAATTATTTTGCCACTCGTGCTGTTGGCTCCTCAACCTGTTTTGGCTGCTGCCGATTCTTACGTGAATAGGTATTTACAAGCCAGCGAACCTGTGGCTCTGGAGTTGGACTCTGAGGGACATACTCGGTTGTTTTCGGCTCAGGATTTGTCTGCGGGCAAGGTATTGTTCGAGCAAAATTGCCTGAATTGTCACGTCGGAGGGGCTAATTTGCCCGATCCGACGATATCTCTGTCTTTGGCTGACCTCAAAGGGGCAACCCCTCCCCGCAACAATATCAATAGTCTGGTGGCGTATCTGAGAGAACCCATGACTTATGACGGTACTGAGGAGACTTTTTGGTGCCGCCAAGTGCCGGAAAGCTGGATGCCACAGGCTGAGATTGAAAATTTAGCGGCTTTTGTGATCCGGGCTGCTCAGAAAGCTCCGGGCTGGGGCGTGGAGAATTTTGAGAGTTGAACTGCTACTGCCAAAAAGTGGTAAATTACTCGAAAGAAGGCGATGCAACTGAGCGATCGCGCCTGTTTTAACTAATTTGGCGTAAGTCCCACGCTGTAATTGTACTCAATTGGGCGTCGGGATATAAGCTTTCGCAACGTCTATGAAAAAGAGCGACAATTTACTGTTTCTCTAGCAAAAAAATGTGTAAGATATAAGTGGTTGCGACCCACCCACTCGACTGCAAACAACAGGCTACAGTAGCAGTAATATGCTTGGCCAAGGACAACTGCGAGAGAAAGGGGGAAAGAACAGACCGCTGGTTGGTAAGGCACGTCCCACCATAAAATACAATCCAAGTTTGTTGTACGAAAATAGTTTTTGCCTTGGGAAACAGGGCTTCTGCGTGGGTTCCCTACGAAGGGATAAAGGGTGTAAAAGCCCAGAAATGCTGTGTAAGACTCGGATCGTCTTCAGTGACGAATCTCTGTAATGAGATACCCAACAGAGCAACGGCAAACGAGACACGAAGCCTACACTGTAAAAAAGGTCAGTGCTAGGTATTTCACCAGGTAAAATATCTAAAGAATCACCCCTTGCGTGTCCATTAGAGGAGAACTGCGTTGAAAAGACTCTTATCGATCGCCCTGTTAGCGATCGCAATTTTTACCGTCGGCTTTGGTCGCCCTGCTTTGGCAGGTGATGCTGTTAAAGGAGCTAAAGTCTTTAGCGCGAACTGTGCTGCTTGTCACATCGGTGGCGGCAACGTGGTTATGGCCATGAAAACCTTGAAAAAGAGTGCTCTTGAGAAGTACGGCATGAATTCTCTGGAAGCTATTACCACTCAGGTAACTAAGGGCAAAAATGCTATGCCTGCTTTCGCCGGCCGCTTGAAGCCCGAACAAATCGACGATGTAGCAACCTACGTGCTCCAGCAATCTGAGAAAGACTGGAAAGGCTAAACTGCTTTTTTGAAGTCGGGCAGCCTGGGCGGGTTTGATTTAATTTAAAACTTGTCCACCCGATCGCACCCTCTCTCACCCTTTGGCGAATAAACATCGGTTTGCAGCGATCTTAACCTATTTGGGAAAGCGCGCCAGAAATCCAATTTTTATTAGCTCAAGGGCGAGGGAGGGACATTTTATTTTAGATTTTAGATTTTAGATTTTGGATTGAAGAATTGAAGAATTGAAGAATTGAAGATTTGAAGATTTGAAGATTTAAAGATTTGAGATTGCTAAATGCTGACCAAAGAAATGGGTACAAGCCCCGTCCTTCTAGGACGGCTTTTCTTCTTTGAGTTTATCGCTCCAGTCTTCAATCATTTGCGTTATCGTCTTTTCCCGTTGTACAGCAATTCGTTTCAGCTTTTGAGCACGGTTCTGG
>NZ_JAUBPT010000250.1:0-7033 GCF_036700905.1 Microcoleus sp. S13_C3
CATTAGTCATTAGTCATTAGTCATTAGTCATTAGTCATTAGTCATTAGTCATTAGTCATTAGTCATTAGTCAACAGTTAACAGTTAACAGTCAACAGTCAACAGTCAACAGTCAACCGTCAACAGTCAACCGTCAACAGTCAACCGTCAACCGTCAACAGTCAACCGTCAACTTTTATGCGCTAATAGGTAACACTATCTCAAATTCACTCCCTCCCCCCAAAGTAGAATTGACATTAATTGTTCCGCCGTGGGTTTCGACTACAATCTGGCGGGCGATCGCCAATCCTAACCCAGTGCCTTTTCCTACTGCCTTCGTTGTGAACAAATGGTCAAAAATCCGCTGTTTTACTGCTTCTGTCATGCCTGCACCGTTATCGGCAATCTGAATTTTGATGTGCCGATCGCCCGACTGACAGGTACGAACTGTGATACAGTGTGGATTTGCTTTAATGGCATCCAAACTGCGTCTTTGGTTTGATTCTTCTAGGGCATCGATCGCGTTAGCAAGCAAGTTCATAAAGACTTGGTTCAGTTGACCGGGAAAGCATTCGATTGGGGGGAGATTGCCGTAGTCTGTGACGACTTCGATCGTGGGATGGTGTTCGTTGGCTTTCAGCCGATGTTTCAAAATTAAGATGGTGCTGTCAATGCCCTCATGGATATTAAACGGAACTTTGTAGTCTTTATCGGCTCTGGAGAAGGTGCGGAGGCTGGTGCTAATGCCGCGAATGCGATCGCACCCCACTTTCATCGACAACAGCATTTTTGGCAAATCTTCTAAGGCATACTCTAAATCAATATCCTCAGCATCTTGTTCGATTTCCTCGCCGGGATTGGGCAGTTTTTCTTGATATAATTTTAAGTGGGAAATCAGATATTTTATCGTGGTGGTTGCTTCCTCAATATTGCCACTAATAAAGCCGACAGGATTATTGATTTCGTGGGCTATTCCTGTGACTAGATTGCCCAATGTGGACATTTTTTCGCTTTGCACGATCTGTAACTGTGCTTGCTGCAAATCAAGGAGCGAGCGTTCTACTTCTTGTGCATAAGCTTGAGATTGTTGGTACAAGCGAGCATTTTCTATAGAGATAGCCGCTTGGGCGCACAAAAGTTGGATGACATCAGTGCGATCTTCTGTAAATGCACCACTTGTCAAGTTATTTTCTAGATAGAGCAACCCGATTAATTTACCCTGATTTAACATCGGCGCGCACAGCACACTTTTGGGCTTTTCCTGCATCAAATACGGCTCGGCAATAAAATCGTTTTGTACTGCTGCATTATCCAAAACCACAGTTTTGCAAGTCCGCTTAACATAGTTGACCACAGCAGCGGGAACCTCGTCGCTGGCTGACAGCGGTACAGATATTGAGATGACATCTTGATGGAAGGAGGCGACAGCTTCGATGGCCAGATTCCCGTCCTTAAGCAACAGGAGAACTGCTTTTTTTGCTCCGGCATTTTCCATCACCACAGACATCAGTGCAGCCAGTAATTTTTCTAATTGAATTTCACTCGATAGTGTTTGGGAGGCTTTGAGAATACTCGCGAAATCGAGGGCTTCGTAAATACTGCTACTGCTAGATAGAGTTGTGTGCCAAGTTTGATGTAAAACTGACGATTTATTGATTGTGTGGACGCGACTTTCGCTGATTCCAAAACGATTTTCTCTTGCCTGCAATATGGGAGAAAGAAGTTGGGGATAGCGTTTTTCTAAGTCATCGATTTTGGCTTTCGCACCCCAGCGAGCATAACAGTAGTAGGCTTCTTGCATATAAGCTTGCGCCACTTTTTCTTTGCCCCAGTCGAGGTAGAATTTAGCTGCTAGTTCGTTAGCGAGGGCTTCTTCTTGGATGTATTCGTTTTCTTTCGCTCCAGAAATGGCACGATCGTACATTTCAATAGCTTCTGCCCTCTGTCTGGCAACTCGGTATTTCTCTGCTTCTACCAACTGCCACTTATGCAAATAATTCATGGGGGCGTGTTCTGCCCAATGCTGCAACTTCCTTTGATTTTCCTGAACTCGTTGCCCCTGCGTTTCTAACTCCTGGGCTGTTTCATTATCCGTAGGGGCCGTGCCCCCGTGCCGGCCCTCTTGGTCTAACCTGCCGATCGAATCGTCTAGGTCGGGGGTAGGCACGGGGAGTAGGGGTAGCACTACCCCTACAAAATTCATGTTTTTGGTGAGAATGAAACAGCCCTGTTTCTAACTCCGTCTCGGACTCAGGAGTGGCCAGGGCTATGAGTGAGTCATAGAAATTTGACACTCCCCGACCTAAAAGTGCGAGGATTCTTAATTCAGCGACTAACCTTTAAGTGTTGCGTCCTTTCGGCAATATTCAGACCTTTTAACCGTAGAAAACTACCAATTAACGAGCCTGATTCGCAGCCACCCCAGCGGGTCTATCTCCAAAAGCGTACTAGGATATTTACCTAGAGTTTGGGTATGCCCTACCCTACTTAACAATCCTAAAAGAATAGTTTGTTTTAACTGGTTTAAGGTTTAATTCAACCTCTAGCTGTTTAAAGAGTTTTCGCTGCTCTGCGTCCCCCGGTTTATACCTAAAAGTGTGTCTTAACTGTTTCACGATGGTAAAGGAATTAAACCTTGACTTTTATAGTATATCACAAATATAGGAACTTACTGGACTTGTTGAAAGAAGTTTTAAGAAATTAAAGCCGTCCTAGAAGGACAGGGTTTTAAACCCAAATTTTTGATAAATTTACCTGTAAGGCAGTCACCAACGCAAACAAAGACCAACCGACCACATAACAAACTGACACCATACTTGCCGCCACTTGCATGGTGGCCAGTTTTTGGGCATCCACTATCGCTGGCAGCTCGAATAACTCTTAAATCGGTCGATCGCCGATCGAACAATTAATTTCCTGCACTGCTTGCTGAATATCTTCTGATGTAGGGCTATCTGGCAATTCAACTCCTAATTCTTTTAGACTCAACAAACCGATAGCAATTGCTTCTAAAAACTTGTTCTGGGACGATAATGCCTGAATTTTGACGATGTAAACGCTCACTCGCTCTAGGGGAGTTCTGGTATGATGAATCACAGTGTCAATCCACTGATTCATCTGGTCAAAATCACCACAGAGTGAAGCCACTTCTGCTGCTATGTCGTGCAAGTTCAAGGTCATCTCGTACTGTCGTTGCCAAGCGCTCTCTCCCAGCAAATTTAGCCCGATCGCAGCATACTCGCGAGCAGCTTGATAAGCAGTAGCGCCTCTGGCTTTGCGGCAAGCCGTGAGGTTGAGTTGTGCCAAATCATCACGTTGTGTTTGGTTTTCAATCAGCGCAATACCAGAATTCAACTGATTGACGACTGAAAAAATTTGCTCTTCTATAGCTGCGGGTGAAATTTGCTGGATCAGCAATTGTCCAATCTGATAGTGAGCACGCGATCGCTCTTGTTCGGGAATTAAAGAATAGGCGGCTTGCTGAACGCGATCGTGCAAAAACTTGTAATTCACTACCTCCGAATTATCGGTCTCCTCCCGTCTTTCTCGCCCCATATAAAACTTATAGATTTCACTTTCAGGCAGGATTAACCCCTCTTGCAAAGCCTTCCACAAATCCGCCGCCGTTTCCGTTTCCAATTGCTCGGAAACAACTGCCAAAGTCCCCAAATCAAACTCATTTCCAACACAAGCAGCCAACTTCAACACATTCTGAGTAGCTGGCGGCAATTTTTGCAACTGCAACGCCATAAACTCGACCACATCATCCGTCAGCGCTGCCTCCCGAACTCGCACAATATCGCACTGCCAATAAGCTGTGTTGCATCTAGATTGCCTATGGTATTAGAGAGGGAGAGGGGGAGAAGAGGAGAGGGGGAGAGGATTTGACGATTTTTGATGGGGACTCGAAATATACAATTTAAATGCACAACAGCTTAACCAGCAACCCAGTCAAACTCAATCAGCCCCTCCTGATGCAGTGCTTTGAGAAACTGCGTTGCAAAAAAGGGATTTCCTTGGGTTTTTTGTGCCGCCAAATCAGCCAAAGGTCTTGCCCAAGATGGATCGCAATTGAGCGTATCAGCAACCAAATGATTTAGGCTTTCGGAACTCAACGGTTCCAGCGTAATAGTATCCACCGTTGCCCCAGCTTTTACCGCTGCATCCAGTGTCAGCATCAACGGGTGCGCTGCAAATACTTCATTATCTCGGTAGGCACCAATTACTAATAAATAGCCGATTGTTGCATCGGCCACCAGCATTTCCATTAACCGCAGCGAGGCGGAATCTGCCCACTGCAAGTCATCCAAAAACATCACCAGGGGATGTTTGGGTTTTGTGAACACCTTAATAAAGTTGTGGAACAGCAAATTAAACCGATTTTTTGCCGCCTTTCCTGATAATTCTAGTGCGGGTGATTGTTGACCAATAATTTTTTCGAGTTCGGGAATTACTTCAATAATGACTTGTGCGTTATCGCCCAGTGCTTGCAATATTTTAGTTTGCCATTTTTTCAACTGCTCGTCACTTTCGATCAACAAGTGTCCCATTAAGTCTCGAAATGCTTGCACAAAAGCTGAGAAAGGAATGTTGCGGTTAAATTGGTCGAATTTGCCTTTGATAAAATAGCCGCGCTGGCGGACAATTGGTTTTTGAACTTCATTCACAACTGCCGTTTTTCCAATTCCCGAAAAACCAGCTACTAGCATCATTTCTGTTGTGCCACTACTGACGCGATCGAAGGCTTCGAGTAGGGTTTCTACTTCTGTTTCGCGACCATAGAGTTTTTCTGGTATAATGAATCGATCGCCAACATCCCTCTGCGCGATCGCAAAACTCTTTATCCTACCGTTTTCGTAAAGTTGCTCCAAACAACATTCTAAATCGAATTTCAGCCCCAACGCACTCTGATAGCGGTCTTCGGCATTTTTTCCCATTAATTTGCTGACAATCTCCGAAAGTACGGGCGGGATTTCAGGATTAATTTCATGCAATGATGGTGGTTGCTTGGCAAGATGACAGTGTACTAATTCCATCACATCGTTGGATTGAAACGGCAATTGTCCCGCCAGCAATTCATAAAAAGTCACGCCCAAAGAGTAAAAGTCACTGCGGTAGTCAATGCCGCGATTCATCCTTCCCGTTTGTTCGGGAGACAAATAGCCGAGTGTCCCTTCCAGCAGGTTAGGATTCATCAGGGTTTGAGTTTCCCTGGGCAGCAAGGATGCAATACTAAAGTCAATGAGTTTGACTTGTTTTGTATGCGGATTAATTAAAATATTGGCGCGTTTAATGTCTTTGTGAATTATCCGGTGGCGGTAGAGTATATCTAATGTATCACTCAGGTCGATCGCAACTTGCAAAAACTCCATCAGAGACGGCCCAGTTTCCCTTTCTTCCGTCCATTCTTTTAGAGAAATTCCCCCAAAGTCTTCCATTACCAACGCATAGCTGTTGTGGTAGGTTTCTAAGCTGTATTTCGATGATTCCGGGCAAGTTGAGGTTTTTGGCGATCGTGTACTGATTGCGAAATTGCACCAGTTCGCTGAAGCTGGGATACTCGTTCAGCAGGACTTTGATGGCGACGGGCTGTTTATCGTTAGTGCGAAAAGCTCGATAAACTAGGGTGCGAGTTCCTGAGTAAATGCGATCGAGAATTTGATAACCTGTCAATCTAAAATTTATACTTGTAAAATTTATACTTGCCATACTTTTATTGTTCCCGTCATTAGCGGGCTATTTCCACATTAGCAGAAGCCAATACAGTTTCCAACTCCCGTGATTGTTATTTTAAATCAATATGAGATATAGCAGTTCTCAATCTTGGTGAGGTCTGCCCTATGCCCTATGCCCTATGCCCTAGATCGGAGAACACCTCATGTTACTGAGAAACGCTATATATCGTTCAATGTTCGTGATGGGGATCACTGAAGTAAGAAACTTTTCAAACTGAGCAATTCCTATTTTTATTAAAAATTAAATAGCCTCATCCATAGGGGAATAGTGAATAATAAACTAACGCAGCCGATGCCGATCGCAGTTACGGCTAATTCGCGATCGAGATTGAAAGCTTCTGCCAGCAATGTAGTACCAAAAGCCGGAGGCATCGCCATTTGCAGGACGAGCACAAGTCGCGGCGCGCCCGCGATCCCCAAAAACGTTAATCCCGTGCCAATTACCAAGGGAATTAACAGCATTTTAATCACGAGACAAGCCAAAACTTGTTTGAGGTTGTGCAAGGAATTCAACTTGCTCAACTGCATCCCGATCGTAATTAAAGATAAAGTAATTATAGTCCAAGCGCCTGTTGTTAACAATTTTTCGATTGGTGCCGAAAGCGGCAAGCTGCGCGAGACAAATCCTAAACCAAAAGCCCACAGGGCCGGATTCTGAAAAATTGCCCGCAGGGGACTTAACCAACTCTGAGGGCGATCGCTTTTGCCGCAGTGAGAAGCAATAGCGACTCCCAGTATATTAATTGCCATGCCAGTGCCTAGCAAGTCGTAAAACAACGCCCAGGCAAAGTGTTCCGATCCTAATAAGGACAAGGTGACGGGAATGCCTAAAAAACCCGTATTACCCACCATCGTTGCCAATAAGAAGCTGCCTTGAGTGGGCAAACTCCAAGCGGTAGTGTGTTCCGGGCTATTTTGGGCGATCGGATTAAGAGTCTTGAAACGTTCCTCGCCAACACCGAAATTTATCAAAATCCCAGCGAGTCCTCCACCTGCTAGAATTGCCGCCCAAGCTATCAGCGGCGCCATCCAAATAGCGCCCGACAAATTGGCGCTGCGGATAAAAGCAACAATGCTCAATGGCGTGCCAAAGAAGAAAAGAAACTTGGCTAAATATGTAGAATAGCTTCTCGGTAGCAGGCGGCCGAGAATGAATCCGAACGCCACCCATCCGATTAGATTTAGATAAAGTTTGAGCAGCGGATTTTCTAAATAAAGCATGATTGACTAAAGCTTTACTAAACGACTTAGGAATGAGAATTAAATAACTTCCACAAGTTTGTGGGATGGGCGTCCCGCCCGTCCAAAAAGGACGGGCGG
>NZ_JAUBPT010000251.1:0-7029 GCF_036700905.1 Microcoleus sp. S13_C3
TGATTTATCCGTGGAATCAATCCAAAATCGAAAATCGAAAATCCTCAAGCCCCCGCATTTATCCGTGGGGTCGCCTCTAAAATCTAAAATCTAAAATCTAAAATCGATTGACGGCTGATGCAGGCAGATTGACGCTGTTGAACGCAGATTAGATGATCTCTCCGGGATCGGCTGCTGGGAGTTTGCTCGCCGGCGCCATCGCCCCGGAACTGGTACACAGGATCTGAGTTAAAATTAATATCGCTGTATTTGCGAGTTTACTCGGCATTTTTGAGTGCTTGAATATCGCTTTGCATAATTATGCTGAGATTGCGGGAAATCTTGTCGATTTCCCAATCCCACCACCGAATTTCTAATAGTTGTGCAACTTCACCATCGCTAAAACGCTGTTTGATGGGATGGGCGGGGTTGCCACCGACAATGGTGTAAGCGGGAATGTCTTTTACTACAACGGATTTGGCGGCAATGACGGCACCGTCGCCGATTTTGACTCCGGGCATAATCAGGGATTCATAGCCGATCCAAACATCATTGCCAATGACGGTATCGCCTTTACTTGGCAGTTCCATTAATAAATTCATGGCTGTTTCCCAACCCTTCCCAAAAACCGGAAAAGGATAAGTTGAAATTCCGTCGAGTTTGTGATTGGCACCGTTCATTATGAATTTGACGTTGGTGGCGATCGCACAAAATTTGCCAATAATTAATCGGTCGTTTCCGTAATTATAAAGTACATTTCTTTCAAACTTTTCTGGATCTATTGGATCGTCATAATATGAGTAATCGCCGACGATAATGTTGGGGGATTTAATAAAGTTTTTGATGAAGCATACGCGCCGTTGGTCGGCCATCGGATAGGGTCGGTTTGGATCGGGCCCAATTTCTGTCATAAGTTTCAAGCCTTATTCGTTAAGCTGCTGGATTGATTTACTGTTAATTCGAGTTAGGTTTCTTATGCTTCATTAACATAGAGTAAGAGAGTTTGTCAAGGGGTGGTAGAGAAAATTTGGGGCGCTCGCCCTGCAAGAAATGAGACAAAATGGTAAAAGCCAACATCCATCCGCGTTCCGAAGCGGTTACAAATCCCAAATTAATATGAAAGAAGCGATCGCAGTGAGATAATTTATGAGAGTACGAACCTACGAAATCGGTGATACCCAACAAATTGTACAACTGTTTTACGACACCATACACGAAGTAAACATCCGCGATTACACACAAGCACAAGTAGATGCTTGGGCTCCAGCAGAGATGGATATCGAAAGTTGGACTAAAAGTTTAAGCAGTAAATTTACTTTCGTAGCAGAAGAGGGCGATCAAATTGCAGGTTTTGGGGAATTAGAAGCAAGCGGTCATATCGATTGTTTTTTCTGTCATCAACACTTTCAAAGGCAAGGAGTCGGCAGGCTAATTTTAAAACAAATTGAGTCAAAAGCCCAAAACTTAGGAATTAACAAGTTATTTACCGAAGCCAGCATTACAGCGCGACCTTTTTTTGAAAGCCAGGGATTTATTGTGATGAGAAAACAAGAAGTAGAATGCAGAGGACAAAAATTAATCAACTTTGTCATGGAAAAAAATATATAAACAACGAGTTGTGTAAAATTAGATCGAAGAGTTTTACTCAGGAGTTGCGATGGTGACGGAAGCTACAAATGTGCTGGGCGGAAAGTTAGAGAATTGCTGCACTTCGCCAATGACAGGATATTATCGGGACGGCAAATGCAATACAGGTGGTGGCGACTTTGGGGCTCACACTGTTTGTGCTCAACTGACAGAAGAGTTTTTGCAATTCACTAAATCGAACGGAAATGATTTGAGCACTCCGGTTCCCGAATTTAATTTCCCCGGTTTGAAGCCTGGGGATTGCTGGTGTTTGTGCGCTTCTCGGTGGAAGGAAGCAATGGATGCAGGAGTTGCGCCGCCTGTGGTTTTGGCCGCCACTCACGCCTTGACTTTGGAATACGTTTCTTTGGATGAATTGAAGCAGCACGCTGCTGATTTGTAGGAGGATGTTGGTGTGCGATCCTCTTCGTTGGCGTAGCCCCCGTAGGGGCGGGCTTTCCTTCGGATCGCAACGCTTTCGCTAACGGGCGATCGCGCTCTTATACAAACTGTAGGGTGCGTCAGTTGGCGTTATTTTTTCAATACTTCAGGCGTTTTTCACTGACCCACCCTACAAGTTGACTCCAATCAGTTAAAATAGGTTTAGAGGTGAGGTATAACCAGTGTCAGCTAAGGATCTATTTCATAATGCTGTGAAGCGAGGTCTTGAAAAATCTGAGTGGGTGGTTACTCACGATCCTCTCAGGCTAGAATTTGCAGAGAATGAGAGAGTCGAAATCGATTTGGGAGCTGAACGACTCATCGGTGCGGAAAAATCAGGAAAAAAAATTGCAGTAGAAGTCAAGAGTTTTTTAAGCGCTTCAGCTCTCTCTGATTTTCATACTGCGTTGGGACAATTTTTAAATTACCGTTTAGTCTTAGAAAAGCTCGAACCAGATCGCACTTTATATTTGGCAGTTCCCATCGCGACTTACGAATCTTTTTTCAGTCGGGAGTTACCTCAAGCGTCGGTTCGACAACACCAAGTCAAGCTTATTGTGTATAACCCTGTTCAGGAGGCAATAGTCAAATGGATCGACTAGAGCATTACCGTCAGTGCATTCAAAAACTCCTCATTGAAGATAGCAAGATAGCACCAATTAACGGAGAAATTGAGGTAGAAACAATTTTTGATAAAGAAAAAGATCGCTATCTAGCCGTCGATTTAGGATGGGACGGACACCGCCGCGTGTATAACTGTGTGTTTCATTTGGATATTAAAAATGGCAAAATCTGGATTCAGCGAAATCAAACTGACAGGCAGATTGCTGATGAATTGGTAGAAATGGGAGTACCCAAAGAGGATATTGTGCTAGGACTTCAGCCAACTTATGCACGGGAACATACAGGCTTTGGAGTTGCATAGTAATATAAAAGGCGCCTTCAATCGTAACGTAAGTATTTAAGTGCGATCGGGTGTAATTCTACTAAATTTTTAGGGTTCAGTTTGTGGTTCCCACTGACAGATAGACTCTGGCTTGAGTGGGCAAGTTTTCGGAGCGATCGGATTTCCGCTGAGGTAGAGTTCAGTCAGTTTAGTGAAAGATGCTAGCGGTTTGATGTCGCCGATTTCATTGTTTTCGAGTGAGAGCAAAGTCAGCTTAGTCAAGGATGCTAGCGGTTTGATATCAACGATTTGATTGTTGTTGAGCCAGAGAATCTCTAGTTTAGTCAAGAATTCTACCGGTTTCAGATCGGCGATCTCATTCTTGTTAAGTGATAGCCCTTCCAGGTTAGTCAAGGATGCTAGCGGTTTGATATCAACGATTTGATTCGAGCTGAGGTTAATCCCTTCCAGGTTAGTCAAGGATGCTAGTGATTTGATGTCACTAATCTGATTGCTGCTGAGGTCTAGAAAAGTCAGTTTCATCAAAGATGCTAGCGGTTTGATGTCACTAATTTGATTGCCAGCGAGATCGATCCCAGCCAGGTTAGTCAAAGATGCTAGTGGCTTGATGTCGTCAATCTGATTGCTGCGGAGGAAAAGCCCTTTCAGGTTAGTCAAGGATGCTAGCGGTTTGATGTCATCGATCTGATTTTCGATGAGGACGATTTCAGTCAGGTTAGTCAAGGATGCTAGCGGTTTGATGTCGCGGATCTGATTGTTCCCGATGTTGAGCACTTTCAGGTTAACCAAGGATGCTAGCGGTTTGATGTCACTAATTCGATTGCTGCTGAGGTTGAGCAAAGTCAGGTGAGTTAAGGATGCTAGCGGTTTGATGTCGCTGATAGAAGAGTTGATGAGCCGGAGAGTCTTCAGGTGAGTTAAGGATGCTAGCGGTTTGATGTCGCTGATTCCTTGCTTCGTAAAGCTAATTCCTGTGATACTAGAAAGTTGGCGATCGCCCTCATCGCACTCAGTAGTTCCTGCTATTTTTAACAGCATATCAACAGTATGTTTAGCTTCTGGACTCAAAGAATCTTTTTCGCGACACCATTGAGCAAATGTTTTGTTTCCCGATCGCGTTTCTGCAACCTGCGCCGACACTCCCTTCCCAGATAATGCTAGAAGCACACAACAAGTAAGTGCGATCGACTTTTGTAACTTCATGTGTTTCTGTACAACTATGAGGGTCATAATCTTGTACCTCTAATTTTATCCACTATATAAAACAAAGACACTGCCTTACCGTGTCCCTGCAAAACATCTATTAAAAACTCTCTTAATTACCTCACTCAGCCAAGTTATACTAATTTATAGGTGCGTCAGTTTGCATGATATTCTGTGCCGAGCGATGATATTTCCACGCTCCGCACCCTCCGCAACTAATTAATATCAACTCCCCCTAAATCTGCCACAACTTTTTCCAATCCAGCTATCACCTTCGTCGTCCGTTCCCAGTCAACCTTATCGGGTGTATCTTGCGCCGTGTGATAGTAAGGATAGCGATAGGGAGCAGTATCTGTCACCATCAGCCCTGGATAACCATGTTGCCAAAAAGACCATTGATCAGACCAACCAACACCAGGAATGCCACCCGGAATTGCTGCACCTTCTGAGGGAAATTCAGCATGGCGGCGGAAAGATGCGATCGCCTCTCTAACCAGTTTACTTGAGGATGTATTGCCAATAAATCCGATAAAATTTCCCGACGTAGGATAAAAAAGGTTTAATGGTGCTGGATATTTCTGACTGTTTTTCGCATCTGAGTAATAACCAATTGTTTCTAAACTGAGCATCGAAACAATTTTTTCATTACGCTCTCTGCATCTTTTGGCATAAACCAAACTCCCCATATCAGCAGTCCAGAAAAAAGGCGGTTCCTCATTCACAAACTCAACAAAACGCACAGTCTTTTCAGGCTTTTTATCCGCAAACATTCTCGCTAAAGCCAGCACTCCCGCCGCCCCAGTTGCGTTATCATTTGCCCCTGGACTCCCCACCACAGAATCATAATGTGCCCCTATTACAACTATTTCATCGGCTTTTTTTCCCCCTGAAATCTCCACTTCTATGTTATAATAAAATTTATCATCAATTTTATATCCTTGTCGTTCAACTTTATAGCCAGCCTTTTGAAATGATGCTTCGAGAAAGTCAGCGGCTTCTCCAAGTTTTTGATATTGTATAAAGTTGCGCTCTCCGATTTCACCAGCGAGCTTTTCCACATCGCGCTGTAAAGCATCTCGGAGCGAGATTTCCTGTGCTGTTAAAGGGGGAATTGTCCCGCTGTAGCTTTTCCCAGGCATTGCAATCATACTCAACCATATCCCACTAATTAGAGTAATTAAGATCGTACTAAGGATAGCCAGTCTAGTTAACGTTCCGCGATTCCATAATTCGATCTTTCCCAATTGCATTTGTTTTCTATCTTTCGCTATCCTTGAGTAGCAGGGCGCGTCAGTTTCACTTAGGGTTATTTTTTCAATAATCCAACAACTCCTGACTGACGCACCCTACAAGTTTACACATCGGGCAACTTATACTGCCCCACAATCCGCTTAGCATATTCCGGCACATGAGCCTCTAATTTCTCCGGGTAATTCCGCTTCACGTACAGATAATTGCGAGTGAAATGAGAATCAATTGAAAAACGGGCATATTCCAAACCCTTCG
The DNA here is from genome assembly GCF_036700905.1 of Microcoleus sp. S13_C3. Classification (NCBI taxonomy): domain Bacteria; kingdom Bacillati; phylum Cyanobacteriota; class Cyanophyceae; order Oscillatoriales; family Microcoleaceae; genus Microcoleus; species Microcoleus sp. S13_C3. The sequence continues at coordinate 5,663 of NZ_JAUBPT010000251.1, forward strand.
GCCCAATTCTCTCAATAAAAACTCCCATTAACTTCGCCGCCCACATCGGCAAAGTCACCCCTTTTTCATAAGCCGGAATGCTTTGCTGAACCGCTTCTTTTCTGTTTCCCTGAGACATCACCGGCTGAGTATTTAACTGATCCGTTACCAAATCTAACATCTCTTGCCCGGTGTCATTTCGCACCACAATCCACTGCCAGCCAAAAGGTGCTCCCATGTAGCCCACGACTAAATCTGCTAAAGAATTGACATAATCAAAACAGCTCAAACAAGAAGGAGCAAAAACATCTTTCAATTCCTTAGTATTCAAGCCAAAAAACGGCACTTTTTCTTCCGAACCATCTTCGTGTTTGAAGTGAACGTTAAAGTCTTGCATAAACTCGTAAGAAACCACCGTTTCAGGAGAGCGGCTAGTCGTATCTAGAAATTTCTGCAAGCCTGCACGGCTGACATTATCTACGCAGGGAGTTCCCAAAACGTATAGCTTTTCTAAACCGAGTTTTTTCTCGACTGTTCGCAAAGCTTGAATTTGACAGCCGACGCCAATTACTAACAGCCGCTTCATCCCAGATTTTTCTATTTGTTCTAATACGGAAAGATTGGGAGAGAGAGTTGGTTTGTTGACTTTGGCTGCCAGAATTTCTTCGCGATTTCTAGCAATTATCGGCATCGGTTGGAAGCGGTCTTCTTTAGTATTTTGGACGCAAACAACGCCTTCTACAATTCCTTTTTCGAGCATTTCAATGGCAATTGTGCTGACGATCCCCGTCCATTGAGCGCCCTCGATCGGCTCTTTTTTCCGAGCCGCCATCATGTTTTGACTGACTCCGAAATACCAATCGTCGGGATTGTCGAGATTGCGCGATCGCCCGTGAATCTCTTCTTCTAATTCCGCGATATGCTGTGTTAAGAAAGCACAAGATTCCTTGACATAATGGATGTAATATGTATCGCACAAACCGCACTCGCTGCAAAGTTCTTTAGCGGGGCGGCGGCTACCCGGTTTGAGGGCCTTGGATTTTTGGTGCTTAGTAGAATCTGTTGCGGTCATCTAAATTACTTATTTTATGCAGATATGGCTTTTGTTAGGATATCACAGCAATTTCCCTTGATTTACCTCCTTTATTCTTTCTTTCAGTCCTCGCAGGCGGACGCAAGCTTGTGCGGGAGCAAATTCGGTTCGCCCGAAATTGGCGGTTTTCACAAGTTAAAAAATATTAGTCAGGGTTTACCTAGGTTGCGCTATAAACCCGGTTTCTTGCTGAATACCTGACTGTTAAACCTAAGATGTTAGGACTTACGCATTGACAAAAAATATCATCTATGTATTCTAGACAATGCCATGACTGAATCGGTTTGCCAAAATA
>NZ_JAUBPT010000252.1:0-7025 GCF_036700905.1 Microcoleus sp. S13_C3
TAGTCAGTAGTCAGTAGTCAGTAGTCAGTAGTCAGTAGTCAGTAGTCAGTAGTCAGTAGTCAGTAGTCAGTAGTCATAGTGCTGTCCCCGCTCGCGAACGTTATTAGTCAGTAGTCAGCAGTCAGTAGTCAGTAGTTACTGATTATTGGGAGATATTCAAAACAAATAACAACTGCCAACTGCCTACTGCCTACTGCCAACTGCCAACTGCCAACGGTCAACTGTCAACTGACATCTGACAAAGCATCAAGCCAAACCACTGATTTGGATCTGTCCAAACCTGCACTGGCATTAAACCCCGCTGCGAAAGTTCTTTTTTTACCGTATTGAGATTAAACTTGCGCGATATTTCGCTGCGGATAGTTTCTCCCGCTGCAAATTCAACCGTTAAATTGAGAGAACGCAAGTGCACTGTTTGCGCTTTTTTACTTTTCAAGTGCATTTCAATTTGACATTCCTCTTGATTGTAAAAAGCCCAATGCTCGAACTGTGATAAATCAAAATTTCCCTCATATTTTCGATTTAAATGTCGCAGCATATTCAAGTTAAATGCTGCCGTTACTCCTTGACTGTCATCGTATGCAGGCTCTAAAATATCCTTAGATTTGTCCAAGTCAATTCCCAGCAAAAAATACTCTCCCGGCTGCAAGGCACCGACAATTTGCGAGAAGAATAAATCGCATTCTTGAGCGTTGAGATTGCCGAGGGTACTGCCTAGAAAGCAAATCATTCGGGTTGGCAACGGTGACGGTGCAATTTTAGCTAAGGCTAATTCGTAAGTGCTGACAAGTCCGTGAATGTGGAGCGACGGATAATCTGCTAACAGTTGACAAGCGCTGCTTTCTAGGATAGTAGGACTAATGTCGATCGGCAAATAATGCAGGGGATATTCCAGTTGACTGTAAGCATCAAGGAGAATCCGAGTTTTGGTGGAACTGCCGCTGCCGAGTTCGACGATTTGGCAAGGGCCCGTTAAATTGGCGATCGCCCCCGCGCACCCCTGCAAAATTGCCGTCTCAGTGCGTGTCAAGTAGTATTCCGGCAACTGGCAAATCAACTCAAACAGGTTTGAGCCGCGATCGTCGTAGAAATACTTTGGAGGCAGGGATTTGGGGGTTTGAGTCAACCCGCTAACTGCATCGCTGCCAGCATTGATTTCTGCGGGTGTCAGTGCCGCAGCGCTCACCAGCCGCTCTAAATGCAGCCGGTTTTCCTTCGTTGAGGCTGAGTTTGTCGTGTCGGACAGTCTTGGGGATTTCATAAACTAATTTTTAGATGCACATATGGGTATAGCACGCAATCGCGTTGCCAAATATCGCGCTCAAGTCAGATTTTTCAGGCCACTCTCCATTCTCTATTCTCTCACCCGATGGCGATCGCATCCACAATTAAAACTTAAAATTTATCCACGAAAATTATTTAATAATTAACAAAACTTGTTTTACTTGAGCTTGTTACATGGAAAAAAGTTAGGCATTTCGCAAACAAATTTTGTCTCCCATTCCCCCTCCCGCCATTTATCTGATGTTCGTCAAATAAGCTTTATAATGCAATTATTAAGGAATTTGTTCATCTGAAAAGTCCGATGAATAAATTCCTCACTCTGAACAAATTTGATGGTAGTAATAATTACCTAGCAAACTACTTAGCACAGCGAAAACCAGCAATAATTTGCCGCACGCCCGGATAGTACCAATTCCGAAAGGTCGATCGCAGTGCCTGCGGAAAAGTCGCCCAACTCCCGCCTTTCAAAACCAGGTGTTCTCCATCAAAATAAACTTGAGAATATCCCCTGTAAGGATAACTTTCAAATCCCGGATAGGCGTCAAAGGTTGAAGCAGTCCACTCCCAAACATTGCCTAACATATCATAGCAGCCGATCGCACTTGCTCCTTTAGGAAAGGCATCAACTGGCGAGGTATTGGCAATATTATTGCCGTGATTGCACAGGCTGCCGTTGGGCGGTTCTTCTCCCCAAGGATAGATGCGATATGTTTGATTTGTGGCATCCCAACTCGCCGCTTTTTCCCATTCGGCTTCCGATGGCAAACGCTTGCCGATAAAGTTGCAGTAAGCTTCGGCTTCGTACCAACTCACGCCGCAGACTGGATGGTTGTTGAAAGCTTGATTTTCTGACCAGTAAAGCGGTTGAGAGACGGCTTCGCCTTGCAGCCATTTCCAGCCGTCTGCTGACCACCAATCAGGGTTTTGATAGCCGCCGGATTCCATGAAATCTTGGTATTGACGGCAAGTGACGGGATAGCGATCGATCGAGTATGCTTCTAAATAACACAGGTGGCGCGATCGCTCATTATCCAAAGCCTCAGCAGCATCGCTTCCCATGTAAAATTCTCCGCCCGGAATTTCAATCGCCGAATCGGTAATGGGGCATGGGGCATGGGGCATCGGGAATTGGGCATTGGGCATTGGGAATTTCTGCTGCTTTATTCCTCGCTTGATTCCTCTGTGTTGTAGAGAATTAATCCGTGTATCCGCGTCCAAATCCGTGTCGTGCCTTCCTTCCTTCTTCCTGTGCATTTGCAACACGAAAGCAACAGTTTCGCAGTGCTGACTTTCGTGCTGAATAATAAACCGCCAGAGACGTTCTTGCTCGTCGATCGGCGCTACTTCCAAATAATCTAACAGCTTTTTTCTCACCGCGTCCAGATATAATTCAACTTCAAGTAACGTCGGCAGAAAAACCCGTTGTTTTTTTGGCAAAATATCCGCAGCAAACAGTTGGTGATACTCAGGAAAGACTGGCTTCAACCCAGCACACCGTTGCAACAGCCACAAATCCTCAGTATAAGCAATGTGACCTAAGTGCCAGCCAACTGGACTGAAATCAGGATGAGCTTGACGGCAAAAAGTATCATAATCGATGTCTGCAAATAGCTTGAAAGTGCCGCTGCGACACTGCTGCAAATCGCCATAAATTGCCTCTCTACAAGATTGGATAGATTTGGATATCACGGTCTACTCCGGTACTGATAATGCTCTGGACTGGACACTCGTGCCAATTGCCAGCAAATAAAGGTTCAGAAGCAATGATGACAGAATTCGGGAAATTTAAATCGTCTCGCAGCCAATAGAGGGAAGGAGGGGTTTTTTGGGAAGCAAAGCGAGAGGCAACGAGCTGGTGTCCGTCGCTGATAATTATATTAGCTGAAAATTCTACTTGGTGAAAGTTTGCTAGCTCTGCCAAAGTTTTCAGCGAGTTTTGCAAAGCAGCTTGTATGGTCAGATTTCCGGCGGTCAATTCATTGACAAACAAGGCGAAGATATGCTCTGAGTCTGTAGTACCGTTAATTGATTGATACAGCGTATCGCTGAGGCGATCGCGAATTGGTCTGTAAAGAGTTTGCCGAAAATTCTTCACGAAGCCGTTGTGTACGAACAGCAGGCGATCGTTCTGAAACGGCTGACAGTTGCTCAAATCTACAGCTTGTCCTGAAGTTGCACTGCGAACGTATCCGATCGCGCATCCAGATTCAACGAATCGACTGATACTCGGAAGGTTAACGTCGCTCCAAATTGGCTGTACATTTTTATAGGTAAACGGGTCAGTATCTAGGTGCGGGTGATACCAACCAATACCAAAACCGTCAGCATTGAGTAGGCCAGAAGTCATTTCGCGGGGCTGGTAACTCTGCACAATTAGAGAATGTTCCGGCTTGTACAGAATAGCATCAAGTAAAATCGGCTCACCGAGGTAGCCCAGCAAACGGCACATAAAATTTTTGCAGCAATTTGATGAGGATCGCGAATTAAATAACTTACAATTTTAATTGTTATTGTGGGATGGGCGTCCCGCCCGTCCTTTTTGGACGGGCGGGACGCCCATCCCACTTTCAAGAGTGGAAGTTATTTAATTCTCATTCCTTAGCATTGTAAGTCATTAGCCGAAAAATTGCCCGTTAGCGAAGCCCTCGAAGAGGATCGCCCATCTTCAGCGCTGGAAGGTTTTTTGTAGGCCGCTGCCAGCATCGCAGTACAAACGATACAGTTAAGGTAGAACCCCTGCAGCACAAGGAGACTCTTGAATGTTCCTCGACGAACTCATCCCAATGGCGAAAGAATTGATCGAACAGCCGATCGCCTTCGCGGGCGGATTTTTATCTGGCCTGCTTCGACTCAACCTTCACGAAGATCCCGTTAAAAGCTGGATCGACGAGCAAGCTGGTTCAACTTCCTACACTACTCCCCCAGCCGAACCCACCAACGGTAAAAGCACGGGGCCTCAGTCAATCTCGATCGACTAAGGAAAAGCAGTAACATCCTCCCAACGCCAAACTGATTACAGTTATGGCGTGGGCTTCCAAACTTCACTGTTTGGCTTTTCGCGTTTTTCCCTTACGGGATTTCCAGATTTGGCTAGATTGAATTTCTCAGTCCCCGCTAGAAAGTCTGCACAGACACAAGCGATTCCCGTATAGCCTTTCTCAGATAGATGAAGAACAATAACAGCAGTGTGTAAACCAGTTCCCAATATCTTGCTGAGAAAGTTGACGGAATGCAAACTCGATCGCCTTTCCTAATTATTGATAATTTGTTGTGTTGATAAAACCGAAAATATTTGTAAGTTTTGACCATAATTTTTCAGTCTTATGATAAATCAGGCGAAGGGGGCGACAAGTATATTACTTTCGCCCTTTTTCTTGATTACTTTATTTACTGATTTTGCCTCTTTTTATGACCATTTTCCATCATTAATAAAGCATTTTTTCATTGTTTCGGTAGGTTGCCGGATCATAAAAAGTATCAAATCTAATTGTATCATTTTCCTTCTTAAATTAACTTATAGCAATCCTAAATCAGTTGTAAAAATATGTAGGGGTAGTGCTACCCCTACTCCCCGTGCCTACCCCACCCAAGGCGGGGCAACCACGGGGGGTTTGCCCCTACAAGAATTACACAAATCATTTAGGATTGCTATATATTAGAACTTTATGAACCATATAGCAATCCTAAATAAATCGTAATTTTTTTACCCCTCCCCAACCCTCCCCGAAGCCGCGGGGAGGGAGTAAGAAATTCACAAATGATGCGAGGATTGCTATACCTTGTTAGTCGCTTTGTTTCCGAAGATGCTTGGTGATCCGTCGCCCACCTATCACTGATCTGATGAAAATCAAGTATTGTTCAGGGGTGGGATTTCTCGTCGCCCCAAAACTCATATCCTCACTCATCCGCAGGGCGAGTAAGGATATGAGTTTTGATTAAGCTAACTATTGCAGCCATTACCAAGGGTTGGTCAATCGATTTTAGATTTTAGATTTTAGATTTTAGATTTGAAGCATTAACCCCACGGATAAATTTGGGGGCTTATTTATCGGATACAGGTTTTTTATTTATCCACGCATAAATCCGGGGGCTTGTATCCTGGATGCTTTCGGTCAATGCGCCAAACCCTTTTAGTCAGAGTCGATCGCCCAGTTGTATGCTAGATAGCACTTGACAGTTAAATTAACAGGTTATTATGTATAGCACAACAAGTTCAGTTCGATCGACATGACTATCTACATTGGAAATCTGTCTTACCGCGCCACCGAAGAAGACCTGAAAGCAGTATTTGCAGAACACGGCACAGTCAAGCGAGTTGTCTTGCCTACCGACAGGGAAACCGGTCGGATGCGCGGTTTTGCATTTGTTGAGATGATGGAGGATGCCCAAGAAGACGCTGCAATTGCCGAATTAGACGGTGCAGAGTGGATGGGGCGTCCCTTGCGAGTGAACAAAGCTAAACCGAAAGAAGAGGGAAATCGAGGCGCAGGTATCAAGAGAAACGACGGATATTAGTCTGCGATGCGGCGGTTGACATCCTCTCGGAACCCACCTGATGCACCAGTGCGCCAGTAGCGCCGAATTGCTACCAGCAGTGGATTTTGGGGATGAAATGTCAACTCCGCTGCACAAAAACATCGATTATTTACAGGAGCCTGCGGTATGGTTTTATTACAAGAATTTGATGCCCAAGAATGGGTGAAAACGCGCAGTTCCCTAGACGGTGAAGCAACATTTCTCACCTGGAACGGTTATATTTACTCTTTTGTTCCCAACGAGCCGAAAAAGCGCTTGTTCAAAATACTTGGCATGAGTGCAAGCAGGTGTATTGCTGACGGCGAGGGCGGCTGGAAATTCACCTCGCGAGAACTAACTTACTATCTAGACCCCAACAGCGGAAAAATTCTCCACAAATGGGAGAACCCTTGGACAGGAGAAACCCTAACGGTTGCTCACGTTGCTAACAACCCCGTCCAAGGGAATTTTAAAGGAATTTTCCCGGCTAAAGTAGAGCCTGAAATTACGACTTTTGTCTTTGACTTATTTCCCAACTATCCTAATCCTTTAGCTGAGGATGCCAGATTTGTTGATTACAGTCCAAATCCCATCTATCAAGCAGCAGAATTATTTAAGCTGACAGTGCCCACAGCAGAATTATTAAATCCCGAACTTGTCTCAGTTTCTCAAGTAATTCTGAGTTGGGATAGAATCGGGCCGTGGCTGGCATGGATGAAAATGGGAAATCGACCCGGTAACATGATTTACAGTGCCACGGGTTCCAAAGTCAAGAGTTGGACAGAATTACCTCAATTGCTGCAAGATGAAATCAAAACTCGCATTCCTTTGTATAAAGATGCGCCGAAATCGCAATTAGATGTGGAAGATATGACTTCTTGGATTTATTTTCAACAGAACTTTGATGCTTATCTCGCGGGAGAAAGATTCCCTCTGCCAGCACCGGAAGCATAAGCTCATAATAGATGAATGCCCTCAATCAGTTCGCGATCGCATGGCGGCCCATGCGAAACCGGGTTTTTTACTGAATCGGCAGGCCCAAACGCGTCTTTTCGTCCATCTTTCCCCGGTTTCGAGCAGTCGGAGTGCGATCGCGAACTGTCAATGTAGGGTGCGCGCACCAGGACATTACCGCATCATATCAAATCCGGTAAGTAGGTCGGTATAAAAAAACAAAGGTAAGTAAAGAAATGTTAACAACTAGAATTGGAACTGAATTTAAAGCG
>NZ_JAUBPT010000253.1:0-6949 GCF_036700905.1 Microcoleus sp. S13_C3
TCGCTTTAAATTCAGTTCCAATTCTAGTTGTTAACATTTCTTTACTTACCTTTGTTTTTTTATACCGACCTACTTATTTGCTATTATTATACGCAATTCCTTTCTCTCTGCTCTCTTCCTCTGCGCCCTCTGCGCCTCTGCGGTTCATAAAAAAAAGCTTTTTCACAAATGAAATAGCATTCCTCTATCTGTTTAACTTCAGGCTAAATCTCTCTCCTTATAAAAATTGCTCGCCCTTTTACCCCGATATTAAACGAACATAAAAAACTTTAAAACAAAACGAGTCATACCATTTTAGATTTTAGATTTTAGAATTGGGAATGACTGAGGACATAAAGCTTTGGATATTGCCTACAGTTGGATTTTTTTTGAGAACCGGTATGAGCCATCGGCAGGCACAAAGTACAATCAACTTTAGGTATAAATCATGATGACCGAAAGCATCCAGGATACAAACCCCCGGATTCATTCCTTCGCAGACTCAGGACGGACAAATAAAAAACGTGTATCCGATGAAACTTGCCCCCCGAATTTATCCGTAGGGTCAATGCTTCAATCTAAAATCTAAAATCTAAAATCTAAAATCGATTGACTTCTACCTTGAGAAGTATATTTTTCGGTACTTGCACAACATATCCCACCACTCGCAACATCTACGGATCGGTTCGCAATGCACACTCTCCGAAAAATCTTGTTTAAATCCTATTTTCTATTGCTGAATTCCTTGATCCCCGAAACCCTTCCCCTTTCTTCCCTCAGAATTGTGCGATGTTTTGCCATAAATTAACATTGATTTAAACTTTCAGAGAGACATAAACCAGCTATAATTCAATAGTTTTCGTGAAAGACATGGAGTTTAAATACAAAATGTCACAGATAACCAATTAATATCGATCGCACTTCACGATCGCACTTTACAAAACAACCACAACTTAGGAGTCAATAGCTGATGATGCTAGGAACAACCGAGATCCCGCAATTAAAGCCGCTTTCCGACTCAGAACTACACAAAATGAACGCCTACTGGCGGGCGGCAAACTACCTATCCGTCGGACAAATCTATCTTCTTGACAACCCCCTACTCAAAGAACCCCTCAAAATCGAACACGTCAAACCGAGACTCCTCGGACATTGGGGCACTACTCCAGGGCTAAACTTCATCTACGTTCACCTCAACCGTATCATCAAAGCCCAAGACCTCAACACCATCTACATCGCAGGCCCTGGACACGGCGGGCCGGGCTTGGTCGCCAACACCTATCTCGAAGGCACTTACAGCGAATATTACTCGAACATTTCCGAAGATGAAGAGGGTATCAAACGGCTGTTCAAACAGTTCTCCTTTCCCGGCGGTATCCCCAGCCACGTCGCCCCGGAAACCCCCGGTTCGATTCACGAAGGTGGCGAACTCGGCTACGCCCTCGTCCACGCTTACGGGGCAGTCTTCGACAATCCCGATTTGATTGTGGCGGCCGTTGTCGGCGACGGGGAAGCCGAAAGCGGCCCCTTGGCTGCTAGCTGGCATTCTAACAAGTTTCTCAACCCGGTTCGCGACGGGGCTGTGTTGCCGATTTTGCACTTGAACGGCTATAAAATTGCCAATCCAACTCTGTTGGCCCGCATTCCGCAAGAGGAATTGGAAAGTTTGATGGTCGGTTACGGCTACAAACCTTATTGGGTGGAAGGTTCAGACCCGGAAACGATGCACCAGTTGATGGCTGCAACTCTCGATACCGCGATCGGCGAAATTAAGGCGATTCAGGAAAAAGCCCGGACAGAGGGCTATTCGGGCCGTCCCCAGTGGCCGATGATTGTGATGAAAACTCCCAAAGGCTGGACGGGGCCGAAGGAAGTTGACGGTAAGAAAACTGAGGATTATTGGCGATCGCACCAAGTCCCACTTTCGGAAATGGCTTCTAAGCCCGGACACGTCCAACTCCTGGAAGATTGGATGAAAAGCTATAAGCCGGAAGAACTATTCGACGAAAACGGCAAGTTAATTCCCGAATTAGCAGAACTCGCGCCCAAGGGATCTCGACGTATGGGGGCAAATCCCCACGCTAACGGCGGCCTGCTGCTGCGAGACTTGAAAATGCCGAAATTTGAAGACTACGCCATTGACGTGCAAAAACCGGGCACTGTAATGGCAGAAGCAACCCGCGTTTCCGGCCGCTTCCTGCGAGACGTGATGACACTGAATCAAGAGAACGCCAATTTCCGCATTGTCGGGCCTGACGAGACGGCCTCAAATCGCCTCGATCCGGTGTTTGAAGTGACGAACCGGGTGTGGGCGGGGGAAATTTTGCCCGAAGACGACCACATCTCCCCCGATGGCCGGGTGATGGAAGTCCTCAGCGAACATCTATGTCAGGGATGGCTGGAAGGCTATTTGCTGACGGGACGCCACGGCTTTTTCTCCTGCTACGAGGCGTTTATTCACATCATCGATTCAATGTTCAACCAACACGCCAAGTGGTTGAAAACTACTCGTCACATTCCTTGGCGCCGACCGATCGCCTCTCTGAATTACTTACTAACTTCTCACGTTTGGCGACAAGACCACAACGGTTTTTCTCACCAAGATCCGGGTTTTATCGACCACGTAATTAACAAGAAAGCGGAAGTGGTGCGGATTTATTTGCCGCCCGATGCGAATACTTTGCTGTCAGTAACGGATCACTGTCTCCGCAGTCGCAACTATGTCAACGTGATTATTGCAGGGAAGCAGCCGGCATTGCAGTATTTGGATATGGATTCTGCGATTAAACACTGTACGGCAGGCATCGGCATTTGGGAGTGGGCTAGCAACGATAAAGGTGGCGAACCGGATGTGGTGATGGCTTGCGCGGGTGATGTTCCAACGCTGGAAACTTTGGCTGCGGTTGACATTCTCCGCCGAGATTATCCTGATTTAAAAGTACGGGTGGTGAATGTGGTGGATTTGATGACGCTGCAACCTGCTAGCGAACATCCCCACGGTTTGTCGGACAAGGATTTTGATACTTTGTTCACGAAAGATAAGCCGGTGATTTTTGCTTTTCACGGCTATCCTTGGCTGATTCACCGCTTGACTTATCGCCGGACAAATCACTCGAATATTCACGTTCGGGGTTACAAGGAAGAGGGAACGACTACGACGCCGTTTGATATGGTGGTGATTAATGACCTCGATCGATTCCATTTAGTTGGAGATGTACTCGATCGCGTTCCAAAACTGAGTTCTGTTGCAGCTTACGGCAAACAAGCTATCCGTGACAAGCTGATCGAACACAGGCACTATATCAACGAACACGGCGATGATATGCCGGAAATCCGTGACTGGCAGTGGCCGCACGCGGGCGCGGTTTCGTCGGAAGCGCCGAAGGAAACGAAAGATCCGACAACGACAGGAGATCAAACCGTGCGATCGGGTGCGCCTGGGTAATTTAGATTGATGGTATCGATCTCGATTATTTTGGTGTAGGGACACGGCAGTGCCGTGTCCTCTTTTTTAGGTACTTGGGGATTAAGCGATTTGAAATTGGCAATTATTGACTTTAGATAGGAGATTTGGAATATAAAATTATGGATCTACACCCTTTTAACTTTGAGGCTTTACAAAAAAAACTAGAGCAACTTCCCCCGTTCCATAGAGTTGCGTTTGCTGCTTCCTGTTGTGAAAGGTTGCTTCCCAATTACAATGCTTTTTCTCGAAAAGAGGTTTGGGGCAGTCCTTCAACTCTGAGAAAAGCGCTTGATGAAATTTGGCAGATCCTAAATAGAAATTCAGTAGATGTGGAGATAATTAATGAATTAAAGCAGGCTTGTGAAAGTGAAGATGTTATGCCTAACGAGGAGTATTTTTGTGGTGCAGGCTACAGCTTTGAAGGGCTTGAAGCTGCTAACGCAGTTTGCTATACATTGGAGGCTTGTCTCGATCCAACCCCAGATTCAATAGTCAAGATAGCAGAATGTGTTTGCCAGACACTAGACTATTTTATTGGGGGACAGGATGAATACGCTTCTTTTAGAGATATTACTTGGAATCAACAAGTAATAGATGAGTATCAAAATCAGATTGCCAGTCATCCATTTATGATTCGAGAAATGGCCAAACAAAGTGAAGATTTGAAACGTTTAGAAGAAAGCGAAACGTTAGATAAAAATCTTATCAATTGGCTCCAAACTTCATTTGACAACGGTGGCAGAAGTTTAATCGATTTATTTTGAATTATTAACTCAGGGCTTATCCACGCACTCTATAATGAAGCTAGCGCGAGCGAGTAATACCTCTTAATCGGCGGTAAAAACAATGCTGGCAAGACAGCCTTGCTAGAAGCACTTTTTTTGAATGTTGCTCCAAAAGCTGGCAGGAAATGCACTATGTCTGGGTTTGATTATGTTATGAAACACAAAAAAGATATTTGGGATTGGGATAATCCTGCTTTCGATGATTTGAAAGAGTTTTTTACACTCTTTTGCTAACATAGTAAAATTCACACACAATTAACTCATGAGCTTAAAAATCTACTTTCTGCGACACGGTGAAACCACTTACAGCAAAACAGGCGGTTTCTGTGGGGCTATCGACCCAGAATTAACGCCCGAAGGTTCTCAAATGGCAGAACAGTTTGCCGCCACTTACGCAAAATTGCCTTGGAATGCTGTTTATGTCAGTCCCATGAAACGCACAATTGCTACTGCAAAACCTTTGTGCGATGCTGTGGGAATTGAAATGCAGCTTCGCGACGGACTGAGGGAAATTAAGTACGGTGAGTGGGAAGGCAAAACAGTAGAAGAGGTCAAAAAAGAATACGAAGAAGATTATATTAATTGGCTGACTGAACCTGCTTGGAATGCACCAAACGGCGGCGAAACTTCGGTGCAAATTGCCAGTAGAGCTTCCTTAGTTATTGCAGAAATTGAGGAAAAATACAAGAATGGAAATGTGTTGGTTGTCTCCCACAAAGCAACTATTAGGATTATTCTGTGCAGTCTGTTGGGGATTGATTTGGGACGTTATCGCGATCGCATTGCCGCTTTAGCAGCTTCTGTCAGTATTGTTAAGTTTGAGGTGCACGGGCCACTGCTGGAAGTTTTGGGCGATCGATCGTACATGGATGAGACTCTCCGCAATTTACCCGGTACTTGAAATTGCAGGTAGGGCGCGCGCACTGCGTACCCTATACATTCTGCAACTAAATCGCGCCTATGTTAGACAATCCTAAAATAGCACCTGCTCCCAAAATATGACCAAAGGCCATAGTTCCCACAACGGCACCCAAACTCAAACCGCCGAACATACTGGATGAGGGCATTGCTGGGCCTGTGGTAGGCTTCTGGATGGTTGATTTGCCGATCGCAATAGCTACAATATTGCAAAGAATCATAATCAAACCGATCGTGGGGCTCCACTCTACGGTTCTGGGGGCAACGGCAAGTAAAATTGGTGTAAACATCGATCGACTCCTTAAACTTTAGTAAATGAAAATCTGCCTAGAACATATATCAAAAAAATGCAACTGTTCGCTACACATTGCATTAAGAGTTAATTTTTCGACATATTTCTTAAAAAATTTCCCAGAATCTCAAGGTTTCTTCGTCTGTGCAGGCGGATGAAAGTTTGACAAGATGCGATTGCAATCGCCTAGCGATCGAAAGAACGAATCAACAGGACATAATAAAGCATGAAAATACTGGTGTTAAATGCGGGTTCTAGCAGCCAAAAGAGCTGTCTTTACGAGTTAAACGATGTCCTCCCCGATCGACCTTTGCAACCCATCTGGGAGGCTCAAATTGATTGGACTCACCAGCAGGGTATAGCAGAGTTGAAAGTCAAAACAGCAAAAGGCGATCGGCTTGAGGAGGAATTTGCATCCGAGTCTCGCGAAGATGCTATTTCTCGAATGCTGCAGAGTCTTTGGAGGGGAAGAACTCAAACAATTAATGATTTAAAAGAGATTGATATTGTCGGCCACCGCGTCGTACACGGCGGACAAGATTATCAGCAAAGTACGTTAATTTCGCCGGATGTTAAAAAGGCGATCGCCCGTTTATCTGTTTTCGCCCCCGTTCACAATCCGGTTAACCTCGAAGGTATCGAAGCGGTTGAAAAAATCCTCCCAAATGTGCCACAAGTAGCAGTATTTGATACAGCTTTTCACGCACAATTGCCGCCCGCAGCCTTTGTTTATCCCGGCCCCTATGAATGGCTGGAAAATGGGATTCGCCGTTACGGTTTTCACGGGATTAGCCATCAATATTGCGCGCGTCGGGCCGCCGACATTCTGGGTCAAGATGTGGCAGATTTGCGGTTGATTAGCTGTCATTTGGGCAACGGATGTTCTCTGGCAGCCATTCGCGGTGGCTGGAGTGTTGACACGACGATGGGATTTACGCCTTTGGAAGGTTTGATGATGGGAAGTCGATCGGGTTCGATCGATCCAGGCATTCTCATTCATCTATTAAAACAATCCGATTTTACTGCTGAGAAACTTGATGGTATTCTCAATCGAAATTCAGGTTTAAAAGGGATTTCAGGGGTGTCTAGCGATCTGCGGCAGATTGGAGATGCTCTTGCCCAAGGTAATCAGAGAGCTCAACTTGCTTTGGATATTTACATCCACCGTTTGCGTGCCGGAATTGGTGCCATGCTGGCGAGTTTAGGAGGGTTGGATGCTTTAATTTTTACGGCGGGAGTTGGGGAAAATTCTGCTCTTGTACGGGCTGCCGCTTGCGAAGCTTTTGGATTTATCGGGTTAAAATTGGATGAGGAGAAAAATCAACATTCACCGATCGATCAAGATATTGCGGCAGTGGATTCTGCGGTGAGAATTTTGGTAATTCACACACAGGAGGATTGGGAGATTGCGCGAGAATGCTGGAAACTTTCTCACTAAGGAATGAGAATTAAATAACTTCCACTCTTGAAAGTGGGATGGGCGTCCCGCCCGTCCAAAAAGGACGGGCG
>NZ_JAUBPT010000254.1:0-6808 GCF_036700905.1 Microcoleus sp. S13_C3
GACTTGCGTAAGGTGCGTCAGCATCTAAGGTTTTCCGTTTCAGCGTAAGGGTTCTAGCTGACGCACCCTACTAGCCTCGTTACTGGTTTAAATGCTCCACAGCTTATCGCGGAGTCAATCTCAAATATCAAATCTCACAGCGACTGAGTTGCACATCTACCTGCAGGAATAGCGAGTCGAGGGTTGAGGAGTTGTCCAAAATAACATCAGCTTGTTGACACTTTTGAGCTAGCGGCAACTGGGCGTTAATGCGGGCATTAGCTCGATCGTAACTCAAGCCGTCTCGCTGCATTAGTCGTTCTAACTGCACTTCGGGTGAACAGTACACTACCCAAATTTCGGTACACAAGTCAGTCATGTTAGCTTCAAACAGCAGCGGCACTACCAAAACCAAAGTCAACGTGTCAGCCTTGGCACAGAAACCGGGTTTTTTTTCAACAATACTCGGTTCTAGCTTGTGGTCAAACAAGTCGGTTTCTTGAGTCTTTGTACTTAAATCCTGTGTCCATTGGGATACCAAACTCGATTCAGCAATGCAGCTTTGAGTTTCCTCAACTAATCGGCGGCGCACGTAAGGGTGAATCTGTTGTTCCAACCACTGCCGCTCGTCTGCGTTACAAAAAATAATACTTCCCAACTCTGGCCGATTTAAATTGCCGTCCGGGAGCAGAATACCCGCGCCGTATCGTTTTACAATAGAGTCAAGTATTGGCGAACCTGGGTTCACAGCTTCGCGGGCGTAAATATCGGCATCTAAAATCGGAAATCCACAGGCATCTGCCAGATAATTAGATATAGCGGTTTTACCGGTGGCGATGCCCCCAGTTAAACCGATCCGACGGACAATTAGATCGCTCATAATTTTCTCTGTTTAAACTTCCTGTGTTTCGACACTTACTGTCAGTCTTTGCTATGTTGGTGACACAATCAAATTTAGACTTAAATTTTAAGATTTGCGATCGAGAGTTCGCGTTAAGAAGTGTCAGCATAGGGGTGCGATCGACTCTTTTTTACCTAAAATCTCAATTTTCAACTCGAATTAAGGTCTAGACCGAGGCAAACTTATGAATGCTCAACGTGCTGTGCGGTCGATTCTGGCAGCAATTCCCTTTGCTGGATTTTTGATATTAGATTTTTTGCCCAACCTGGTTTTCCTCAAAGAAAAC
This sequence comes from Microcoleus sp. S13_C3, assembly GCF_036700905.1. NCBI lineage: Bacteria > Bacillati > Cyanobacteriota > Cyanophyceae > Oscillatoriales > Microcoleaceae > Microcoleus > Microcoleus sp. S13_C3. The sequence goes on from NZ_JAUBPT010000254.1 coordinate 1,167, forward strand.
AGCAGGGGATGGGTACTCGTGGCAATTTATCCCCAATCTCAAATTGCTGCAGCACAATCTATTACTCCAGCCCCAGACGGCACCGGAACCACTGTCACCGCCCCAGCTACAGGGTCGCCCCCTCGCTACGACATTCAAGGCGGCACTACCTCCAGAGACGGAGCAAATTTGTTCCACAGTTTTACTCGGTTCGGTCTGAATTCTGGCGAAACTGCCAATTTCATCTCCAACCCAAGCGTGAAAAATATCCTCGGCCGCGTTGTCGGCGGGGACGCTTCCTTAATTAACGGTCTAATTCAAGTTAGCGGTGGCAATTCTAACTTGTTGCTGATGAATCCCGCAGGCATCATCTTCGGAACAAATGCCCGACTCGATGTGTCCGGGTCTTTTTTTGCTACCACCGCTAGCGGTATCGGTTTTGACAACGGCTGGTTCAACGGTACAGGGGCGAATGACTTCGCGGCCCTCGTCGGAATGCCGAATGCTTTTGTTTTTGGCCCACAGCCCGCGAGTATTGTCAATGCCGGTAACTTGGCTGTCGGCGCGGGGCAAAATTTGACTTTGGTGGGCGGTACGGTGATCAGTACAGGGCAACTTTCAGCCCCAGGCGGTCAAATTACTGTGGCGGCTGTTCCGGGCGAAAATCTGGTGCGGTTGAGTCAAAACGGACTTTTGCTGAGTTTAGAAGTTTCTCCAGCAGCCGGAGTGTCGGGTTCCGAAGCTGTTCCCTTCTCTCCGCTGACTTTACCTCGGCTGCTTTCGGGCCCCGGCGTGGCTAACGCTACGGGTATAACTACGAACGCTCAAGGTGAAGTCGTGCTCACAGGCGGCCAAACAGTGCCTGCAGGTGCTGGAACTGCGCTGGTAGCGGGTGATGCGGACGTGTCTGCCAGGGGGGGTGCGGGAGGCAGCGTCAACGTGTTGGGTGACAAGGTAGGCCTATTGGGAGCGAAGATTGAGGCTTCCGGGCCCGACGGTGGCGGAACGGTGCGGATCGGGGGAGATTACCGAGGCGAGGGAACTGTGCCGAATGCCAGGATGACTTACGTGGATGGCAAAAGTTCGATCGCAGCCAACGCAACTGAATCAGGCAACGGCGGCAGAGTTTTGGTCTGGGCTGACAACACAACAGCATTTTTGGGCAGCATCAGCGCCAATGGCGTTTCTGCAACGGGAACCGCAGGTGTTGGGGGGTTTGTGGAAGTTTCGGGCAAGCAAAGATTGATTTTTAACGGTACTGTTGATACCTCTGGGACAAACGGTTTGGGGACTTTGCTGTTAGATCCTAAAAATATTTTCATTACAGATTCCCCAGAAGCTGCGGGCGATGCGGAAATAATTGCCAACAATAATATTTTGGCAACAGGAACGCTACCAGGACAGGAAAACAATTCTGAGCCTTCGCTGACAATTTCGGCTACAGCTTTGGAAAGTATGTCGGCTACGTCAAATGTGGTTCTCGAAGCCCTCAATGATATTACAATTGCTGATTTGGCGGACAATCAGTTGAGCTTTCAAGCAACTACTGGTTCGGTAACATTTAGAGCAGATGCCGATCGCAATGGTGCGGGTGCTTTTTCGATGAATGCAGCCGATACAATTAGCACGGCTGGCGGTGCGATCGCCCTGGAGGGAAGTCAAATTACTGCGGGCAATTTGTCGAGTAACGGCGGAAATATTAGTTTGATGAGTCCGGGTTCGACTGTTGCCAACAATATTTCTTCATCCAATCCCAGCACCGGCAGCAGCGGGAATATTGTACTCGACGGCCTGAACGTAACGGCCAAAAAACTTGATGCCAGCGGCCCGGAAGCGACAGGAAATGTAACAGTGACGGCTCAGAATGTTCTGGGAGTGAGCTTCGTCGCAGCGGGTTCTGGAAACATTACTTTGACGGGTAATGAAATTAATTTCAAAGGCGACAAAAATTCTGTCAGCGGTAGTGGCTTTTTGGTACTGCAACCTTGGAGTCCCGGTCAAAATATTGCGATCGGCGGTTCTGGAGATGTCGGCACTAATATTTATTTGAATCTGACGGCAAACGACCTCGGAAGTTTGCAAAATGGATTTGCTGGAATTACGATCGGCCGCAGCAACGGTATCGGTTCAATTCTGATGGCCAACGATTTCACATTTTACGATCCGCTAATTATTCAATCGCCGGCGGGTTTGGGAACAATCACTACCACAAGTTCCCTGACAGGGGCAGACAATGCCTCAATTACTCTCAAAGCTGACGGCAATATCCGTACCGGAAATATCACTACCAACAATCAGGAAATTCGCATCGTCAGCACAGCGGGCAATGTCACCACTGGTCAGCTAGTTACTGGAAGGGCCCGCACTATCAACACTTCTGTCAATTCTTCCCAAGATATACCCAATTCGGCGGGAGATGTTAGTGTTACCGCACAGGGCACGGTGACGGCAGGGGCGATCGACACGAGGGGCGCTCGCGCGGGGAATGTGACGCTGACGGGCCGCAATGGAGTCACCGCAGGCGCGATCGAAGCTGGCGGCTCGAAAACACCGGGAAATATTACTTTAACCGGCAACGAAATTGACTTGACGGGTGACAAAAATTCGATCGCCAGCAACGGCAATCTGGTGCTGCAACCGGCCGATCCCAGTCAAAATATTATAATTCAAGGTTCGGGCAGTACAGAAGCTCTGAACTTGACTGCTGCTGAATTGAACACTTTTCGGAATGGATTTGCTTCGATCGCGATCGGGCGCGCTGACGGTAGCGGTGCGATCTCGATTGGTTCTCCAGCGCCAAATTCCACCCCAAATTCCACGCCAGTAGCGGTGACATTTCAAGATCCGACGACGATTCAATCGCCGTCGGGCACAGGCGCGATCGTGGGAACGGGTGCGATCGTCGGCACTGATAACGCTACGATCTCTCTGATGGGCGGTACTGTAGCCGTCGGAGATGTTACCTCGACTGCAGGGATTAACATCACTAGCAGTCAAGGCAAGTTGACTGCTGGTATGGTTTCATCTCGCTCAACTTCGGGGGTGGCGGGCCCTATCAATATCCGCAGCGCCGGTGCGGTAGAAACCGGCAACATCGATGCTTTTGGTGCCAAAGGCGGGGGAGATATTTCGATTGCGGCGCCGGGCCGGATCGTTACAGGGGTGATCAACTCGAGTTCGCAATCGGGAAGTGCGGGTTCGAGCCAAATTACCGGCCAGAAAGATGTTGAAGTTGTTTCGATCAAAGCTCGTGGCAATACCGGCGGTGATGTGGCAATCGAGGCTGGGGGAGCGTTTCGGGCGGCGGGAACAGGAACGGCTGCTGAGCGCGCCGAGGTTAGGATTTCTACAGAGGGACTGGCTCGATCGGGTTCACAGACGCTGCTGCAAAGCACTTGCTCGTCGGGAACCTGCACGGCGGCGACTGTTGGGACGGGAAACTTGAAGTCGAACACTGCCACCTCCTCAACTGCGATCGGGCCGCTGGCGATCGTGCCGAGTCCGGCACCAACTACCACCGTGGAACTGAAAACTACAGCCAATTCTCAACAAATTGTGACTCAGGTGAGTCTCGGCCCCGCAGCGTCGGTGCCAAAGAGCAGTACCACAAATGTCTCGCCAGAACCTGCTGCTGCGTCTGTTGAGGCCCGGTCGAACGAGAATGCAGCCGGCTCGGTACTGCTGTCGCCGTCGGTGTTACAAGACAATTTAGGCGCGCCTGCGACGACAGAAAACGGCACCTTGCAGGCAACTTCACAGAAGTCGGCGAGTGTGGTAACAGCAGAAAGTATCGGGAATGTGAGGGTTCCTGAGATTTCTCGATCGAACTCGATCGCGCAAATAAATCCGATCGACGCAGTGCAGCAAAGGGATAGAACTCAGGGCCGGGAATTTGAACGTTACTTTGGGGGCACTGTCACTGAAAAGTCAGTCACGCAGCAAAGTATTCGAGATACTCTCAGCAGCGTCAATCAGTTGACTGGGGTTAAACCCGCCATCCTTTACGTGTGGGCGAAAGAAAAACATTTAGAACTTGTGTTGTTATTGCCAGACGGCAAAAGTGTTTTTAAAAGCGTGCCTGCAAGCCGCGAGACAGTCTTGCAAGTTGCTAAAGAATTCACTAATGCTATCAGAAGTCCCAGGAGATTGAATGCTGCTGACTACAAGGAACCTGCCGAGGAACTTTACCAGTGGTTAATTGCACCGCTGCAACCGGAATTGGATGCTAACAAGATTGACACCTTGGTGTTTTCGATGGATTCAGGTTTGCGAACTTTGCCTTTGGCTGCTCTTTACGACGGCAAGCAGTTTTTGGTAGAAAAGTACAGTTTGGGGCTGATTCCGAGTTTAAGTTTAACTGATACTCGCTATGCCGATGTTAAGGGTTCCGAAGTGTTAGCGATGGGTGCGTCGAATTTTCCGGCCCAATACGATCAAAATCCTTTGCCTGCGGTGCCGCTAGAAATATCTACCATTGTGGGCAAGATTTGGCCGGGTTCGTCTTTTCTCAATGAAGCTTTTACTTTGGCAAATTTGAAGCAGAAGCGCAATCAACCGCAATACAAAATTATTCATTTAGCTACTCACGGCGATTTTCAGCCTGGGGGGGCCCAAAATTCTTACATTCAGTTTTGGGATACTAAGTTGCGGTTGAATCAGTTGGATCAGTTGAAGTTATCTAACCCGCAGGTGGAGTTGTTGGTTTTGAGTGCCTGTACTACGGCTGTGGGAGACGAACAAGCTGAGTTGGGGTTTGCGGGGTTGGCAGTGCACGCGGGGGTAAAATCGGCTTTGGCGAGTTTGTGGTATGTCAGCGATGTCGGTACTTTGGGGCTGATGACTGAGTTTTACCAGCAGTTGCGTACAGCGCCGATTAAGGCTGAGGCTTTGCGGCAAGCGCAATTGGCGATGTTGCGGGGTGAAGTGCGGTTGCAAGATGGTTATTTGGTGCGATCGGGCAACAATCAAGCTCTGCCTTTGCCGTCGGAGTTGGCCACCAGGGGCGATCGAAATTTGTCGCATCCTTATTATTGGGCCGCTTTTACAATGATCGGTTCGCCGTGGTAATTCTGAAGGAATAGGGTGCGATCGGCCAAAAAACCGGGACAGAACAAGTCGCAAAACTCGGAGGATGGCAATACCTAAAAAAGCGCGGTAATATCATTCCCGGTTACACCGGAATGATGTTGACTGTTGACGGTTGACTGTTGACGCCGTGAACAGTCAACCGTCAACAGTCAACAGTCAACTCGAATTTAGTATTCCGATGAAGAGTGGATTTGATATAACTCACACTAAAGACCGCGACATCAACATCGACAAGGGGATAAAATGGAACAAGAAAAATTCAAAAAAAACTCGACTGCTAGCGCCCGAAATATTGATCGTATACAAGTCTTTACTAAAAACTTTTAGCCCCAATAAATTATGATAATTCGATAAAAAAGTTTCGATTCCCCAACAACAATCGCTCTTGGTTATCAAGCCATAACGCTCGGCGGTGAGAATAAACTCATTGGGAGCCACGCTTTCTGCGTTTTCGTCTAGCATTTTTAACAAAATTTCATAATGCTCTAATAATGGGTTATATCGTTTCCGGCTGCATCGTCAGGTGATAAATTAGAGGGCAATTCATGAATGATTGTTACAAGTCGCCACCTATC
>NZ_JAUBPT010000255.1:0-6726 GCF_036700905.1 Microcoleus sp. S13_C3
AGACCGAGAGTTCAGCCTTGTGGCTGGAAACGCTATGTACGGGCTTTCACCGTGATTTACGTTTCAACGAATCGCACGTTGATTTGCTAATATGTCTGGATAGAAACGCCAAAACCACCAGAATACTTTTTCAACATCTGATTCTTGGGCGATCGCACCTAGATCGCCGATCGCGATCGCAGGTAATTGACTGTTAATCCCTGTTTGCGACTGGCCACTAATCGGGTGTCGGACTTGACAAGTAGCGCTAGTTGTAGTGTTATTGGGAAGGTTGACGCGATCGGAAGAATCTGCGATCGCCCGCGGCAACGACAAATCCGAAGTATTTATTTGCTCTAATTGCCCTTCAAAACACTTTAACTGGCTGCATACAGACAGACACGTCTCTGGATTTTCCGAATCGTGCAGCAAGGCGTAAAGCTTGCGGTGGTAGTAGTTCATTTATTACTATTTCATACCAATAGAGTTAAAGTAGCACGTTTGGTTTGTAGCTGAGCTTACTCTCGTGCGAATGACGAAATATATAGGTTGACAGGTAGATAAAATAGAGTTGCAATCGAGCTTAGGGCGAACACAGAGACACCGCCCCAAGCAAGTGTGACAGCAGAATGCTTAAAAACTCTTAATATTTACGTACAGCCTCGATATATGGTGTTCAGGATTAATTTGCAGTTGTCGCAAATCCTCTTGCTATTGATCCTCATACTTTAAATGGCGAAATATGTCAATAGCAAGTAGACTTTTCTTGGTGATTTTTGATTAGCAACGACAGTACCGAAAAAGTCTGAAACGGTTGCTACGCGCGATCGCTAATTTTTCTGAACTTCAAAGGACTATTTTTGAGCGATCGATTTTGTCCCTGGTTTCGCCTGATGCAACTTTCTGTACTTTGTGCATTCTAAATGGCGATCGCTCTTAAGTGAGACAAGCGTGGAATAATAGTGACGAAGGCGTTAAGAGATATGAAAGATTGAGCGAATTTACAGCACTCTTTGACTTAATGGCTTCTGAGTGATGGCAACAAAAGCGATCGCGCCAATTGTGAGAAATGAGCTATGGCAAAACCCAAGAGGTATCCCGACAATTGGCAAGAAATTGCGCTCTCAGTGAAAGAAAGTGCTCTTTGGCGCTGTACTAAATGCAACCAACAATGCCTCCGACCCGGTAATAAAAGCGGCTTAACCAAGTCCGAACGATGTTCCCTAACTTTGACAGTGCACCACCGCAACCGGATACCGGAGGACAACCGTCCAGAAAACTTAATAGCCCTTTGTACTGCGTGTCACCTTTCTTATCACAACCGCGGGCAATCCAACGTCTCGCCTGGGCAATTATCGCTCTTTCCTGATGATGACATTGATTGGAATATAATGGATAGTTTTCTGGAATCGGCACGGGGCGATTTATCAGATCGCAATCCGCCTCCATTAGTTTGACAAGCTCGAAGGCGGTCATGTAATCGAGCGAGTATAATAAACTTAACAGAACTCTACTCTCTACCCCACAAAACCTCTAATTAAACTACCTCCCATTAAAAAATAACCTATGACATACACCCCATCCAAACTACTTAGCTTTGAGGAGTTTATTGCCCTATATGGGGATAATACACGATATGAACTCATTGATGGAGAACTCAGAGACATGGAACCTACTGGTCCTCACGAAGCGGTTGCAGGTAGTATTGCTGGTAGAATGTACGTAGAAATTTTTCGTGGTAATTTCAATTGGTTGGTTCCAAAAACTTGTTTAATAAAACCCCTATACGCTGAGGCCACAGTACTGCGTCCTGATGTAGTTGTTTTAGATAAAGCAGAACTTAGTAGTGAACCCCTTTGGCAAAAAGAACCAGTGATTTGTAAAGATAGTACAATTAAGTTTGTTGCCGAAGTTGTCAGCACTAATTGGCAAGATGATTATGCAAGAAAAGTGGAAGAATACGCTTTTTTGAAGATTGCAGAATATTGGATTGTGGACTTTCGAGGCTTGGGGGGTTTGCAATTTATCGGCAATCCCAAGCAACCTACTTTCACGGTCTGCCAGTTGATTGATGGAGTTTACCAGCAGCAACAATATCGCTTGGGAGAGCCGATTTCTTCTTACCTCTTTCCCAATTTACAATTGCAACTTGACGACATTATGCCGACTTAAAATTCTAGAATTTATTAAAAATCCAGTGATTAAAATACTAGGTTCTAACTATTGACTAAAACTATGAGTGACAGCACCAGCTCAGAAAGTCTGGCTGAAGTTAGAGATACCCCAGACAAACCCATTACAGAACCTCGTCTGTACCAGAGTAGACCGATCGCCCCTGTTGCGACACCCCCTCCTATGGTATCCAGCCTCCACGCACAACTCAGAACAGACTTGTGGCAAGAATACCCTTCAGGTGTCGGCTACTTCCAACACCGAGCCAAGGGCAACCCCAACAACATCATTGAGCATTACATTGCCAGCCCCGGCGACATCACGCTGTTGCCTTTAGACGAGGCAATGCAAATTATTGACAGATTTGGGCTAACTGCTGCCAAATTGCACCTGATTTTTGCGGCTCACATTATGAGACAAGAAGAGCCGTGGAAAAGCTTATTCACTCTCGAAGGCAGTGACTTAATCAAGGAAATGGGGTGGGATAAACGTACAGACTTGCCAGTATCTCAAAAACTCAATGAAATAGCTAAAACTGCGTATGCTCTGGGTTGCTTAGCAATCAAAGCCACATGGGTTGAAGGCAAGCACAGAAAAGGTGGAATTAGAGCCAGCGTTGACACCTCGCGAATGTGGAATGTTCAAATTCAGCTAACAGGTCAGCAGAATCTGGAGGGCAAAATAGAGCATCCTGATGAAATCTACATAACCGTCCAACCGGGACTCTGGACTCATGCCTTCTTGAACAAAGCAGGTTACTTCGCCAAAGAAGCGTTGTATCAGTTTGGCTATTTAGCTCAGGACATTCTCAAAATTGACGCCTACCATGATGAAATGGCTTTGCGCTTAGCACTTCATCTGACGATGGAAAGCCGATTCCACACCAGTGGCATCTACAAAGTGGAGACACTCCTAAAAGCGCTATTACCCCAAACGGTAATCGATCTAGCTCGGTCAGACCGTAAACAAACTTACAAGGTGACAAAGAACTGGAATCGCACCCTGGAAGTGCTGCTGAAACTCAAGCGAGGGTTTCAGATCGAGTTTGACGAAGAGACTTACCCAGAATGGCTGAGACCTGGTAGCAAGTATCGAAAAAAAATAGGATACTTTGACACGCTGTTGGCAGCCAAAATTACTATCCATCCGCCAGTACCTATCGCCAAACTGCTTGCAACCAAGGCTGAACTCAAACAGGTTCAGCCCCGCATGAAAGAATCTCCCAAGCCTAAACTGACAAGCAATGAGATAAAAGAAGCAAGGGTAGCCAAAGGTTGGAGTCAAGCACAATTAGCAGGTTGGCTAGGGATGTCGCAGCGTTATGTATCTATGTTGGAACGTGGGGAGCGAATCCCTGCACCAGAACTAGAATCCCAAATCTGGCATCTGTTAAGCATTTCAGATTGACATATTTAGGACTTACGCACAGCCTCAATATACGGTGTGAAAGTAGGGGCAACCCCCCCTGAAGAGCCTCTATCCTGATGATGCTTAGCCTTAGTCCTAATTTGACATACTCCCCGCTAGTCAAGAGACGGGGATTCTACGCTCAAACAGCGACAGCAAGCAGAGCTTGACTAACATCGCCATCACCTTAGTTTTTTCCCCGGTTCAAGGGCTGTAGCCTCTGTATTCTCGTCCATCAAACTCAGGTGATGACCACTAGCCCTGTCTGGCGTGAGGAACGAGGTTACTAAGTTTCAGCGTTTTGATTGTGAGTCCAAGTTCCGAAAAACAATTTTTTTTGATCGAAGTCTCAAAAACCCGAACGTGAAATAGCGGTTTTATCCTTTTTCTCCGGTTCAGATTTAACACGCCAGACAGGGCTAGGTGATGACCACCCGTGTGTCCAGGACATAACTCTCACCAAAGCGACCCTACAAACCCACCTTTCCCGGCTGGTTTTTTTTTCAGCAAAGAATGCTCGGGCTGTTCTGAAACTTGTTCTAAAAAAAATAGGTATTGAAAATAGCTCTCAAATCCATACCCAATATAAGTTTGACCGTTAGAACAAAACCTCTAGAATGCCGCGACAAAACCTCTAGAATGCCGCGACAAAACCTCTAGAATGCCGCGACAAGTCATTTTTGAAACTCTTACCACGTAAAGTTTTCAGCCTTTAGAACAACTCTGATCAGTCTTATTAGACTGATTCGCCACCAAATCCCGTATCGGCTGGTCTGGCAGGATTGAAAAAATAGTCGCGCACCCTTTCTCATCTTTTAGCAGGGCGGTCAGTCTCAACACTGCTGGATTTAGGACAACTGCATCGCTACAAAAAAGCGATCGCAAAAGTACAAGACCTTAAAACCGCTTCGCTAAAGTTTGCCGATAGTTCAAGCGACGGCGCTATGAATCGAGTTCCGGCGCAACTACCACACCTGGTTGTTGAAGCCAACCTGAAATCCTGTTGAGTGCAGCGAGCGCTGCATTCGCGCTCAATAGCCCGCGGTCAAATTCACAACAACCGCTCTGGCAAACCTTGCGGCTGTCACAGTCGCATGAAGGGACATTTACGCTCATTTTTACCCCGGAACAAAAAATGGTTGCAGATACAACTACCTGGCACAAACCGCCATTCGCCCGACACGCCGCAATTTATGAAGCCCTAGCCGACATACTAGAAGGCGCTACCCCCAGCGCCGTCAAACTCGCCCTCTACCTGTACAGAACCTGCATCGGTGGCAAACCAGAGGAAATCGACATCCATTGCATCCCCTTGGGCGAAAAACGAGCCACAAGAGTCCGAAACGGCAAGCCCTACAGCCCCAACACCAGGCGGGCAGCCCTCAGACAGCTCGAAAAACTCGGCTTGGTTAAAATCCTCAAAAACTACGGGTGTGGCATTTTCCGCATAGCAGTGCAGCACCTGGGCGACGTTCGCCCCTTCACTCACACCAATTCAAAATTCCAAAAACTGAGCAATCCGTCAAAAAATCGACTGAACCAGCCAAAAATTGAGCAAACAGGGGGTTCAAACCCTGATGGTGCCGTACTCTTTACAGAGGATAAAAAAGAACAGCAAAGCACTGAAAATGTTGCTGCTGTTTTTTTAAATTTTTCTAAAGAGGAAGAAAATTTAACATCACCAGATAAAAAACCACAGCTCGTAACTGGGATCAAATCTAAAAGCACTGAATTAAATAAAAATTCAGAACAAAAACTAAAAACCCCTAGTGAAAATAAATGTCCCGTCCCAACCGCTGAATGTCTGAGAATTAATTCAGATAACAGTCAGGCAGTCGATGTGGCAATGCCTTGCACTTCAGAACAAATAGGTTTGACCTCTAAACCCCCGCAAAAACTGCTGACAGAACTCAACAGCCTCGACAATCCAACAATCTCTGCCGCCAAATCACCAATACCTACCAATAAAGCTGTTCCGTTAAGTCCTGAAATATCTTCGCCCGTTACTCCCCAAGTTCCTGAAATTGTCGAAGCGGTTGCAATTGCCAACCCCGATGCGACTGAAACTGTCGAGGCTGTTCCAATTACTAATCCTGATGCGACTGAGATTGTCAAAGCTGTTCCAATTGCCAATTCCGAGACAAGTGAGATTGTCAAAGCCGTTCCAATTACTAATCCTGATGCGACTGAGATTATCGAAGCGGTTCTAATTGCCAACCCCGATGCGACTGAGATTGTCGAAGCTGTTCCAATTGCCAATTCCGAGACAACTGAAATTATCGAAGCCGTTGCAATTGCCAATTCCGATGCAACTGAAATTGTCGAAGCCGTTACGCGAGCCACAGGAGGCATGAATTCTGAATTAAAAATTTGTGTGCTCCAGCACAGCTTAAACGAAATCCAAGCCGCCATAAACTTGCTGCAAGTCCGAAGCCAAACAAAGCAAATATCCAACCCTTCAGGGTGGGTCGTTGACTGTTTGCGCGGTCGCTGGTGGGAAAAAACTAACGGTCTTCAAAACTCGAACCCAACAAATGTTGTTTCATCTCCAGCTTCAGCAGGCTCTTCTCCAACTCCAAAAAATTCTCCTTCTGCACAGACAACAAGAATAACTGAGGATTATATTGACCCTCAGTATATGCCATTAAAAACTCACAAAAAGTTATGCGAACAGTTCCAGGAACTAGGCGAACAAGCTTTCGCAGCGCTAGGTATTCAGCAGCAAATTTACTTGCAGTGGATGCAGCGATTTCCTCAGCACGTAAAACAAATTTTCAACAAATTATCTACTACTTAGCTATTTATAGCAATCCTTGCAGGAGTCGTAAATATTTTTACCCCACCCCAACCCTCCCCGCGAGTTCGGGGAGGGAGTAAGAAATTCACAAATGATTTAGGATTGCTATAGCTTAGCTGTGAAAACAGTGATTATTTAACCCATGTAGACAGTATCTAATCTTTTCGACAACTTTTAGTACAGTTCAATTAAAAACCAGCTCAAAGGAGAATACCAGACATGGCAGTCAGTTTTGTTGAGAAAATGCCGATCAACATTGATGCAGAGGAAGCAATTTTAGGCGGAATTCTCATTGATCCAATAGCCATTAAAAGAATCGCAAATATTCTGCGTCCCGAAGCATTGGCAATTACAGTCCACCAACATATTTA
>NZ_JAUBPT010000256.1:0-6687 GCF_036700905.1 Microcoleus sp. S13_C3
CCGTCCAAAAAGGACGGGCGGGACGCCCATCCCACAATAACAATTAAAATTGTAAGTTATTTAATTCGCGATCCTTAATATAGTTAACTAATATCAAACGGCTTTGTCCCTCAATACTCCAGACAGTTTTTGGAACGATATTACAAGCTTACGCGGGGCAAGGATCATAAAAAATTCGAATTAAATGCAAGTCTGGGGTGGAGCTGACATTGATTTAATTATCCACAGGGGCTGCGAAGTCAAGCGAGAATAAGCCATTGGGCTATATAAAAAGTGTGCGGACTATTGTTTATAGATGGACTCATTTAATAACTCTCACTGGTTACGAATGGAACTGCCACCTCCAGAATTAGGCAATTGCAGGTCTTGATCAAATAAAAAATCATCACGTATTTCTAACGTTCGCGTGGGTAAACTTAAGGAGGAATTTGGTAAATTTTGAGGTGCTATCCTTAGTGTATAACGGCCGATGGGGACACCATCAATCCGATACAAGCCAAACTGATCGGTGGCAGTAGTTTTGATAACTTCGCCTGTGGCATTGAGCAACTCAACTTTGATACCTGCCACCGATTTGCCATTTGCATCCAGAACTCGTCCTGCTAACCCAAATTCTGGCCTGACCGTAAAATATAAACTGGTAATCGCACCAGCCGCAACCTCGGCGGTATAAGTGGTTTTCACAGGAACTAAGGCAAAAGGTAATTGCTCTGGGTCTAATTCAACAAGATAAACACCTTCAGGTAAATTGCCGATCAAAAAATTCCCTTGGGAATCAGTTTTAGTGCGCGTAAGGAGATTATCGCGACTGACCTCAATTTCAACACCCTCTAATTTTAAACCCGGCAAATTGCTGCCCCCTTCGATCTGAATGCGACCAGTAATTTGACCCCGGTTTTGACCGATAGCACTATTTTGAGCTGGAATAAATCTGCCTTGATCGACAGTAAAACCTGCAACTAAACTCACAATTAATTGTTGATAGTTAAAGCTTTGAAATGAACTTCTACCGGGCAAACCTTGATACTCAGCCCGAAGCAGTACACCAGAAAATACAGGCAAAATCGCACCAATAATCGGCCTTACTGCTCCCGTTTCATCAGCGACAACGCCTAAGCGATAACTGAGGCGATTAAGGGTGAAAGGAGTATAACTATAAATCGCACGGTAGCGAGTGGAAAGATTCCCGCTAAATTCCGCACTTAAAGAGAGTTGATCTTGTAAACTCAAACTATAAGCAACATCTACCAATTTGCGATCGCCCGTGACATTGGCAGACAGCCTAACGGCGTTATTAAGCTGGTAAAACGTATCCAATACATAACGACCATCTAGATCGGGTCTGCCACTTAAATAAAGACCTTGCATAGGACGCCAGTTAAAAACGGGTGCCAGGTATTGAGCAGAATTTGTTTCATCCTGGCGACTGCGGGCAATTAAGCCCAAAGCCAAGCGATCGCTTACTCTATAACTGAGGTTCGCACTGTGGTCAAATCGGCTTTTTTCTTGATTGCTAGACAGGTAGCTGGCTGGAAAAAATTGAGAGGTGGCGAAGAACTGCCAGGGCGGAAGCTGAGCTTGTAACTCTGAAGTGTAAGCTGTTTTTCCATTCGAGGTACCCACAGAAGCAGCTAAAGTGAGCGGGTTAGCAACTTGCCAAATAAAACCTGCTTCTGCTTGCAATCTAGAACCGCCTTCGTTACGACTATCCGGCGCATTTTGCACCCCAGTTTCCACTGTAAAATTATCAGATAAGCCTTGCCTAAACTGATAAAAAGCAGTTGGCTGACTGGCTGGTTCAGAGTTGACTCTGCCTATATTCAGCTTATCGAACAAGTTACCACTAACCCCCGCCCCAGCCAAGTGAACAAATCCGCCTGCGGGTAGCAAGAGATCGGAAGTACCGATTCTTAGCTGGCGGATTTCAGCAGGAAAGTTGAAATTATTGCGATCGTAAATTAAGAATTCGATTTGGTTGACTGCGGAAGATAAATTAACATTTAAAAATTGGTATTCTCCATTCAGCCCGACCTGTTGCTGGGCAACAACAGTACCATCAACTCGCAGTTGCACAAAACTCCCAGGAGGAGCTTGGCCCCGAAATGTCCGCAGTGGTGCCGCTCGCCTAGGCAAAAGTTCAGTTCCCTGACTGGTTTCATAAAAACGCCCAGGTGGAAGGTTGGTATAGGCGATTTGTGCCCCTGTCATATCCAGATTTGACAGCAGGGGATGTAATCCAATCTCCTGTCTGCCTACTTGATAGCGAACTTCGCCTTCCCGCTTATACCAAAAGTATTCAGTGAGTGTTTGTCGATTCTGAAAATTGTTATCTGCACGGATGCGCCAACTTCCACCCCAAAGCCGCCCTCCCAAGACTGTAGAACTGAGCAGAGAACTGCTATTACCATTTTGAGAAAAATCCAGGTTTTCTCTCACAGTGGAAAAGCTGGTTTGGGGAGGGCGTACCTCAGCTTTAAGCTCGGTTTGCTGCGAAGCTGACCTAGCATTCGGCTGCCAAGGTAAATCGATAATCAGAGCAACTTCTGAAGCATCAAACTCAATCGGTGTGGCTAATTTCTCTGCAATGAGCGTATCGGTCAGGTAAATGAGGCCGTTAATAGTTTGGTAATCGCTCGGCTCTAGTTTCGTCGTGCCTAAAGGCGTGCTAATTTCGATGCCGCCGTTAGCAGAAAATTTTACAGTTATCCCAGTTAATTGAGCAAAATCATCTAGAGGAATGAGAAAGGTATTCTCATTTCTTAAAACTTCTAGATTGCCGACTTCTTTGCCTCGACTAATGACCCCTAGTAATAACGTTTCGGGCAGTAGCTTAACTTCATTACTAGGGGCATTTTCCTGTACCAATAAGCTGTTATTGCTGTTAAAGGTGGCAGGTTGCGGCTGCGAATATGAAAATTTTTCTAGCTGCTTGACAGTATTAATCGCCTCTGATTTATGAAATAAAATAGGAGGCGTCAGAGAGAGAATTAGGGATAACATATAGAGTCATTGCTAGCCTTCATTAATACAATTGGGCAAGGAAATTTATTCGCTAAAGTTGAAATCTAGCGAATAAAAACACAAGCTTTCAATTGTGAATCCTTAGCTCTTGGGCGCTAGGAGCAATAGTAAAAGGAATTCCCTCATCTATCGGCGTACCACTCAGATCGCCATTAATATCCAAAACGTACTTGCCGGGAGGAAGCTTTTTGGTGGTGTTGAGGGGAAGTTTGCGGCGGTTGTTGGGCAAAATTGGGAGCGTTGGTAAACCGCTTGCTTCCCAGACTCCATCGGGTAATTTTACATCTTTTGCGGCGACATTGGGGATGGGTTTTGTTGCTGCCGCACCCGCATATTTGTCAGCAGACCAAATTGCATACTCTCCCGCCATCCGAATGTGAGCATTTCCTTGATTGGATATATCAAAAATAGCTGTAACTGGATTACCTTTATCTTCCACTTGAACAGAATTTAATACACCAATTCTTTTAATATTACCGGCATAGCCGTAGACTGCGACTCCCAATCGACCAACAACGATCGCAGCACTCGATTTATTCTTAGCAGAGGGGACTTCCTCAAAGAAAATCATGGCTCGATGTTCTCCCTCTTCTGGTTTGACGCGGGGGCGTACAGCAATGCGGACTGTTTGCGTTTTTCCGGGAGGAATTGTAAAGCGCAATGGATTAATCAACAGCCACCGATCTAGGGATTTCTCTGTAGAATCAACAATTTGTACTTGATTGTTTTCATCTTGCACCCAGTTAGAGGTGGAGACTTGAATTTCAAGCGGTTGGGAATCACTATTTATTAACCGAATAGATTCGTTTTTCCCTGAAGAGTCAATCTGCAACTCTAACCGGGGCGGACTCACGGCAAAATTGCCAGCAATTCCGAGATCGCTACCAATCGCGATCGCTCCCAATATTGTAGCTATTGCCCCGAACAATTTTTTATTCAAATAGTGCATTTTCTCTAGTAGTTTGTAGTTTTTAAGGAACTTGTACCGTAACTCTTAAAGTTCCTTGGTATGCTCCTGCAACTTCAGCTCGCTCTAAGTTCAATCTAAACTCCACTCCTCCCTCGATAATATCAAAATTATTTTCGCGGGATACTCGAATCGGCGGCAAAGCCTGTAATGCCACCTTAATTTCCGAGTGGGGATGTTCGGGATTGCTGAGGGAATTGCTGCGCCCGTTTCCTGCGATTAAGTCATAGCTAACAGAGACAGATTGTAGCGGCCGATTTGCGGGTACGCGCATTTGCCAAAGAGAAGGAAGCGAGCGAACTAACTGAGTGTTTATTTGAGGAGCAGCCCTCAACATTTGCTCCCTTGTAGAAAATTGTTGAACGGTTGGACTTAATAAAAATTCTGATGAGCTAATAGAGGGTAAGACTAATTTCGGGCTAACTAATAAACGATAAGGTTCATCTTGCCGAGAGGATGGGGGCATAGCTAAAGCATTTGCCTGAAAACAGCCAGCAGCGACCATTGCAGCCAGACAAGTTTGCCATTTTACATTTAGTGAGTTGAGCTTTTTCATAAGATTATACCTGCCTTCTTTCATCTCAAAATAGCCAGAGCTTTCCTCGGCTTTATGACTGCTCTATCTTTAGTTACTGAAGGTGCGAACAGTAAAGAGAGCAATATCGGCAGAGTTAGCACCGATATTGCTAGCGTAAAAGCTTTGTACAAACGAGCTGGTTTTTCTCCTCTCTTCCCAGCTCAGTTTGCATGGAAATCACTACGGGTTGGTAGCCGTAATTGTGATTGACCCGCCAGTATAAGTTCCCGCTGTTTTAGCATTCGTTAGATTGAAGGTGAGGGTAGCTGTTCCAGTCAATGGGTTGTTACCCATACCAGTAGCTTTCCCTCCAGTATTCGCTGTAGCGCCCGCTGTCACAGTCATGGTCATAGTATCGCTCGTGGCTGTATTGGTCAGCGTACCCTTACCATCTGTTACGTCAACGTTGACATTAGCTCCCTTAGAGCTAGTTGTCCAAACATAGTAAAGTGGGCTAATGGGTACGTTTACCGCACTAGCACCTGCTGGTGCAGTGGCCGTTAAAGGGTCACTTCCAGTTGTCGTGCCTGCTTGCAGGAGTAATTCGCCTGATGCGTTAGGGGTGCCACCTAGCATCTGTGCAGGAGTTAAAGTCAGATTAATGTTACCCCACGTCTGAAGCTGAAGCACGTTGGGTACGCGCAGCGTTACGGGTACGGTGGCGTTTACAGTCTGCGCCAGTACAGGCGATGAGAACAGGGTACTCGCTAAAGCTGCAGGAGTCGCTCCCAGCGCTAAGCAGCTAAATAATTTCCAGGTTTTCTTCCGTGCAACGTGGGCAGGAGTTGAAGTGACGGCAGGTGCAGAAAAAAGATTTTTGAGAGAAGAAGATAGAGAAGAAAATAGAGAAGAAGATAGAGAAGAAGATAGAGATGGCATAGTTTAATACAGTAGTTTGAGTGACTAAGTAGTAGTTCCTAATTAATTACACACTATTTCTACTGAAACCCTTGCCTAGCAAGGAGTCTTTATGTAATTAATTTTGTGTGGTTACTTATGATAACCAGTATAGACCAAAATGCTGAGCTAAGCAAGGGCCATTGGCAAAAAGTTAGAAGGGAGTAGATTTTGTCAATACTCCTTTAGGCAGAAATATAATTAAATAATAATGATAATCAAATAAGGGGTAAGGGTGGGAGAGTCCGCCGTAAGCCGACTCTCCCACCAACAGCGATTATCATTATTAATAAGTTGTGGTCTCGATTGGCGTGGCACTGCGATCGATAACAGTGACGGGCGCGAGATAACAGTGGCGGGCGCGAGATAATAGTTGCACCGCCAGCGCACGGCAGCGTCGGGGAGCGCACGATCGATTGCGAGCGTTGGTACGATCGAACGATAGAATTGACAAATAATTGGGCGAGCGAGGCCTGGACCAATATTTCTTTGATACATCTTCTCAAACCCTCTTGACAACTGCCATACAAGCTTAACTTGTTACGAATGAGCAAAGGCAAAGGGTATCCCCTGCTTACAAGGCAGCGCTCGATTGTTGGGAACTGCGGGGTAATCTGTGGTATCAGAAACAATAGTCCGGACTATTTTTAATCACTAACGGCAGAATGCGAGTTTCAGCCTTCTCAGTGAGGTCAAATGCTAACGGTAGAATGAGGATTTCAGCCTCTGTCTCAAAAACTGTCCGGAGTATTGGTCCCTAAATCCTGTTTATTGCAGAGACAAGGTAGATAAGGGAGATAAGCAACATAAGGATTTTAAAGAATTTAAGCATTTTAAAATTCCCAAAGAAGCATCAAAATATTTATTTTAAAAGACCGTATCTTCCCTCCTCAAAAAATTAAAATATTCAACAATGATTACATAACTGAGGGAAAAAGCTAGTTGGGCAGAAATAAATCAGCCTATCAAAAGCTGCCTTGTCCTCAATAAAAAGCTTGTGTAAATTGGAGAATCAAAAAATGTCTGTATTACATCGCATTAAATCTGGTACATCTGTTTTATTAACACTGGGAACAGTTGCCGGAACCGCAGCGCCGATGCTAGCTCCCGCGCCTTCTTTTGCTCAGACAGCTTTTTCGGATGTTAATACCCACACTCCGCACTTCAATAACACTACATAGTATAGTACATTGCTAGGCCCGAATGAATAAGTAAAAATACTTAG
>NZ_JAUBPT010000257.1:0-6604 GCF_036700905.1 Microcoleus sp. S13_C3
ACTGTCAACTGTCAACTGTCAACTGTCAACTGTCAACTGTCAACTGTCAACTGTCAACTGTCAACTGTCAACTGAACAATTCCTTACTTAATCACTTGCCAATCCATAATCCGCCACTGTCCCTCTTGACGGATCAAGTCGTAGCGCACCCGCAGGTTTTCGTTGCGCGAAGTAACGAGCTGATCGCGATCGAACACTTCGGCTTTTTCCGAGACTTGGGCTTCTACTTGGGCGCGATCGGGATTAGTCGGATTCGTCTTAACCCCATTAACTTCCAGCTTGTGTATATAACGCTGGTGCGCGTTGTTTCGCTGTTGAGCTTCTGCCATCAATTGCCAGCGAGACAAAGCCGGTTCTGTCAGAACTTGCTTTAATTCTTCGACAGCGTGATTGGGGCCCAAAGCCGCTGCTTTCGCCGATAGCCAGCTTTGAACTAGGTCTCTTGCTGCTATCTCAGTCATTGCTCCCGACGGCGCGGCGCTCGGTTCTGGGGTCACGGAAACAGCGGGGATTTCTATCGGCGGTGCTTCCAGCCCGACGAGGGGTTCTTGTGGCGAGAGGGCTTGTATCGCGCTAGCCAACAGACTGAGTATTAACCACAGGAGTAACAGGCTCAGGACACCTGCGACTAGAAACAAAGCCAGCCTGTTTGGAGGCATGGACTTGACTTGGGCGGTAATTTCTGCTGCCTTGGTGCGCGCTCGATCGGCCAAATCACCCTTTAGCCCTTTGCCGGTTGCTCCGCTTCGCCCTGAATGTTGGCGTCTGCGATGTTTGGAAGTCGATTCTGCAGGGTGTGGCACTGTAGCTATCGGGATAGACACGGGGGCAACAGCGCTCGGCGCTGCCACCGTTCCCTGGGATTTCGCGTCCGAAGCTGCGGTGGAAGCGTCGCCCGGTAAGGGGGTCAAGGTGACGGTACTGGCTCCCTGCTTGGCTGTGGGTGGCTGTGGGGGTATGGCAGCGGGCGATCGGCCTGCTGTCGGTTGCAGTCGCCCTGGGAGCTTGCCGGCGCGGGGCTGCACGACGACCCATTCGTTGGCGGTTTCTGCGTCCTGTGGCAAAGCTTCTAGGTAAGCTTGTACTTTCGAGTCAGCAAAGTAGTCTTTCAAGGACACTGACTCGTTGGCCAAGTCGCGGAAGTGGGGAAACACTTCTTCTTGTAGCCAATGTTCGGCGTACAAGCACAGTCCGGGCAACAAGTCGGGTGAATCTTGGGAATGTTCGCGAATGAAGGCCAGGGGTTCTTTTTCCGAACTGAGTTCGAGGGCTCTGCTGGCTTCTTCTGTCTGGCCCAGCAGCAGGGAACAGACGGCTTTTTCCAGGTGAACGTCTTGGCGGCGACCGAGCTGCATCAGCATCAGCTTTGCCCGACGGATCATCGATGGCTGTCTGGCTGCAAATCCTTGGGCTAACAGGGTGTAGACCGAGAGGTAAGTGGCGACTGCGGAGGGGCGGCCGGCTTCGGCTTCAAAGAGCGCCTGCTGCTCGCTGCTGGTTAGGTGTTTACGCATTTGCTGCACGAACCGGAGGAAGTCTTCTATTCCTAAACCCGATCGATCGTCTCCCGAACCGTCGATACCGCCTCGTTCTTGAAGCATTTCTCGCAGGATTTGCAGTCCCTTGCGACGCTCGGCGACTTTTTCTTCGGGAAGCGATAATAGCTCTAAAATGTTGTACGGACGGAGTTTGTATATGTCGGCTTGCATTTCACCCCTCACGCTTGCAAATAGGCTTTCGCGCAGCAGCAATTCTTGACCTGCTTCTAATGATTTTGCGGCATTTTCGTACTGACCTTGCTGCCACTGTTCGCGGCCGAGTTCTAGACAGGCAAGGCTGACGGTTAAAACTATATCTGGCCTCACGAGCTGAGGGTCGCCGAAACGACCTTCTGCGATCGCGATGCTGCCATTGTTAAGATACGGGCGACCCAGCTTCTGTACGAGTTCGTATTCCCCCAGTTCTTGCAGTATGAGCAGGGCTCCTACGAATTGGTTGTCATCGATTTCAATACTTGGAGTGTGGGGGTCGGGAGCAGCCTCTAAAGCCTTGGACTCTGCCGGAGCGATTTCTCCTGCGTCCTGCAGGAACGTGGCCGGGCCTGCTGAGGTTTTTGACCTCTGGTGCTTGGCTTCCTGTGCGGCTTCCGACTCTCGATCGTAAGTTTTGGCTAAAAAACTGGCATCGTAAGCTTTGCGCCCCTCTGAGTCTGACAGAACGGCGCAGGCTTCATCGAGCAGTTGTTTGCGGGCGACGATCGCAACTTCGGAATACTCCCTGCGCGGAAGCTGTAAAGTTCGATCGCGGTGAGCCTGCTGCAACTGTTCGGCAGTAGCTTGAATCGGTAGACCCAAAATCCGGTAGTAATCTAGTGGAATTAACACTGTCCACTTCCCCAAAGCGCTAGCAACTGAATTAGCCTATCTTAAGTGACATACTCCCGCAAACCAAATCAAAAATTCTGGTGTTGGCTTCCAACCGCCCCATTCACGGTATGTTGGACTTGCCGTAGAGATCCTCTGATTTTTTTTTCCTCTACAGCGTTTTACAGTGAGGAAAAGGGAAAGCCCCACTGCCCGTCAGCTAAATGAGTAGTTTGACTCTTGAGCATTTTCGGGTTTGAGAGTAATGGAATTATATCATTCGTGTGCATGGGGTTTAGATGGGAGTTGGTTCTCCGAGTCCCGGCAATCCGCCCCGAGGGCCAAACTCATTTTAACAATTGGTGAACTGCTGCGGAGTCAAGGTGCGATCGTTTTCGGCTGCGGTTGTGTCCCATCTGGGTTTAAACTGAGATGTTGCACCATTGTGAATAAGCCTTTTATGAACGAGCTCTCCGGCCCGTTCCACAAGAAAATCTATTCTTTGTGGAACAGGCATCTTGCCTGTTCTGGAGAATGGTGCAAGATGTGGGTTTAAATTTAGATGTTTAAAAAGCCGATCGTCGGGTATTATAAAACTTCATTAAGATGGTAAGCATCAACAAACAATAGTAGTATCCTATAGTCAGGAGAGTTAAATGAAATTGTTTCGCTCGTTATGAATGGAGAGTCTGGATGCAACTAACAGAGCGACATATCATTAAATCTACGGAACACCGTTTCCCACTGATTGATGAATTAGCTTTTAAATCCAAAAATCTCTACAATGCCGCTAACTACGTCATTCGTCAGAGTTTTATCTATGGATGGGGCTATATCAACTACAACGAAATGAACCGTTTGATGAAGCATCATCAAGCCTACAAGGCTTTACCTGAATCGGTTAGCCAACAAATCTTGATGATATTGGATAAGAATTGGAAATCATTCTTTGAAGCGGTCAAAGCTTACAAAGCCGATTCCTCTAAATTCATCGGTCGCCCAAAACTGCCGAAGTACAAAGATAAAGCTAAAGGGCGAAACATTCTTGTCTACACGATTCAAGCGATTAGCACTACACACTTGAGAAAAGGGATTATCAAGCTTTCGGGTACGAAGCTTTTAATCAAAACTCAAGTCAATCCCGCTCAAATTTGTCAAGTTAGACTGGTTCCCAAATGCGATTCCTATGTAATTGAGGTGATTTATGATGAAGCGGAGTCCCCCGTTAGTAACGGCAACTCTGTAGCTAGTATTGATTTAGGATTGGATAACTTAGTGGCGTTAACTTCAAATCAGCCGGGTTTTATCCCTCTGTTGATTAACGGGCGACCATTGAAATCAATCAACCAGTTCTACAACAAACGTAAAGCACAGTTACAATCTCAGTTGAAAGGACGCCGCCAGATATCACCCCGCATTCAGCGTTTAACTCGCTGTCGCCACCAAAAAGTCAATAATTACTTGCATCACACAAGTCGCCTAATTGTTGACCATTTGGCAGCGAAACAAATTGGGACGCTAGTAATTGGTAAGAATGCACAGTGGAAAACCGAGATTGATTTAGGGAAGCCCACCAATCAAAACTTTGTCAGTATTCCTCACGCTCGATTAATTGAGATGTTGGAATACAAGACTCGGTTGGTTGGGATTAAGGTGATCGTGCAAGAAGAATCTTACACTTCGCGCGCAAATTTTCTGACTCTAGACCCAATCCCTGTTTACGGAAAAACCGATAAAGACCCTGTGTTCCAGGGTAAGCGAATCAAGAGAGGTTTGTACAAAACATCAGTCGGTCAATTAATTAATTCTGATGTTAATGCTGCGTATAACATCCTGAGAAAAGCAATCCCAAATGCCTTCAGCAATGGGATAGAGAGCTGCGTAGTTCAGCCGAGGCGGGTTAATCCGCTCAAAGTGAAAGTGAAGGGGGAGGGACTTGACGCCTCCCATGTCATATGCAATAAATGACTATACTTTTGCCACCTATTAATTATTTATGGTTCAGGAACGGACTTTACCAGTTTTTGACGCGCAAAGCGTAACCATTTCTCGGGATGAGGGCTTGATGCTCTACGAGGATATGGTCTTGGGGCGCTATTTTGAGGACAAGTGTGCTGAGATGTACTACCGGGGCAAAATGTTTGGTTTTGTCCACTTGTACAACGGTCAGGAAGCTGTGTCTACTGGCGTGATTCGATCGATGCGCCGGGATGACACCGATTACGTCAGCAGCACCTACCGCGATCACGTTCACGCTTTGAGCGCGGGCGTCCCGGCGCGGGAGGTAATGGCGGAGTTGTTCGGGAAGGAAACGGGTTGCTCGAAGGGCCGCGGCGGTTCGATGCACATGTTTTCGGCCGAACACCGACTGTTGGGAGGTTATGCTTTTGTGGCTGAGGGGATTCCTGTAGCTACGGGGGCGGCTTTTCAATCGAAGTACCGACGCGAAGCTTTGGGGGATGAAAGTTCCGATGGGGTGACTGCTTGTTTTTTTGGCGATGGTGCTGCAAATAACGGGCAGTTTTTTGAGTGTTTGAATATGGCGGCTTTGTGGAAGTTGCCGATTATTTATGTTGTGGAAAACAACAAATGGGCGATCGGGATGGCCCACGAGCGAGCTACTTCTGACCCGCTGATTTACAAAAAAGCTCATGCTTTTGGCATGGCTGGTTTTGAGGTTGATGGGATGGATGTTTTGGCGGTGCGGGAAGTGGCGAAGGAAGCTGTGGCGCGGGCGCGAGCCGGCGAGGGGCCGACTTTGATTGAGGCTTTGACTTATCGCTTTCGCGGCCATTCTTTGGCAGATCCTGATGAGTTGCGTTCTAAGGAAGAGAAGGAATATTGGTTCCCCCGCGATCCGATTAAGAAGTTGGCTGCTGATTTGATCGATCGAACTTTGGCGACTGCTGAAGAATTGAAAGAGATCGATAATAAGATTCAAGCAGTAATTGACGATGCAGTGGATTTTGCTGAGAAAAGCGCCGAGCCAGATCCTAGCGAATTGTATCGGTTTATCTATGCAGAAGATGAGTAAGCTGTTGTGCATTTAACTTGTATGTTTAGGGCGGCCAGGATGCCCAAACCCTACTCCCCAAAAGAGTGATAGATACTCGTAGGGACACGGCGAAAGCCTTTGTCCCTACTGCACTTCCTAAACCAGAAATACGCTGTAATATCAAATCCGTTAGCATCGGAATAGTAAATCCGAGTTCACTGTTCACTGTTCACTGTTCACTGTTCACTGTTCACTGTTCACTGTTCACGGCGTCAACAGTCAACAGTGAACAGTGAACATAATTACGGTGTAACCGGAAATGATATAAGACTTACGTACAAACTTTACTTGTAGGGTGTGCAGTGCGAACCTTACAACCATCAATTACGGCTAGAATCAAAGGTAGACTTTATAGATGAAAAGAGGCGATATGATAAATCTCGATCGCGATCTAACTCAAGCCAGCAAAAATATGGGTGCAGTTCGAGCCAAAGTCAAGCTAACGAATGCCATTGATGAAGAGTTAGTCAAGAGAGGATTGCTCAATCCAAATCTGTTGCGCGTGTACGAAGCAGAAGCACTCATAGATACTGGTGCAGTACGCACAGCTATTCCTGTAGAAGTCTGCGAACACCTCGGCT
Organism: Microcoleus sp. S13_C3; assembly: GCF_036700905.1. Taxonomy (NCBI): domain Bacteria; kingdom Bacillati; phylum Cyanobacteriota; class Cyanophyceae; order Oscillatoriales; family Microcoleaceae; genus Microcoleus; species Microcoleus sp. S13_C3. The sequence goes on from NZ_JAUBPT010000257.1 coordinate 6,000, forward strand.
TAAGAATTCGGAGTCAAGAAATAGCAAAATATGCTGATGGCAGACAAGAAACAGTGGGATTAACAGGGCCTGTTATCATTGAAATAGAAGGGCGGGAGACAATTGAGGCGGCAATGGTTTTAGGCGATATGGTACTCATCGGTCAAACTGTGTTAGAAACTTTAGATTTGCTAGTAGATTGCAAAAATCAGCGTCTAGTTCCCAATCCCGAAAATCCCGAAAGACCTGTATTGAGAGTTTAATACTAAATGCCTTCTAGAAGTAGTTTCCTTGGATAGAATCAAGTTGAATATCGAGAGGTTCTGAAAATTATCTGAGCTTGTCAGAACCAAGCTTATCTTTAAAGATTTGTGCTTGAGTTCTTACCCTGTCCCTGGACTTCCCCAGTCCTCACTTATTTCTTTTACAGCATATTCCATGTAGATGTAGATCGCCAGAAACCGGGTTTCTTGAACTGAATGATTACCAGAGGCGAGAACTGTAAAGAAACCCGGTTTCTCTGGTGTACTTAATAAACCTGGAATACGCTATAGCCTTTCGAGCTCTCATATGAGGTACTCATGGGCATAGGGCATAGGGCATAGGGCATAGGGCATAGGGCATAG
>NZ_JAUBPT010000258.1:0-6572 GCF_036700905.1 Microcoleus sp. S13_C3
CCCGCCCGTCCTTTTTGGACGGGCGGGACGCCCATCCCACTTTCAAGAGTGGAAGTTATTTAATTCTCATTCCTTATCTTATTTCGGCAAAGGCTCCAATATTTTCTCAGAATGACTTGCTGCAACCGCCGCAAATAAAGCTTCATAATGATTCAAAGCTTCCTCAAATCCGTAATTCTCCACAGCATAATTTCTGCCTTGCTCGCCCAACGCATCCACCTTAGCAGGGTGCAAGTACAAATCCTCAACAGCCTCCGCCAAAGCCTCCGGATCTTCCGGCGCTACCACCACCCCGCCACCGCTTTGCTGCACAGCTTTGTGGGCAGTACCAGTTTCGGGAACCGACGCCAAAATAGCCCTGCCGCTGGCGAGAATTACTTGAATTTTTGAAGGCATATTGAAGTTAGTAACGCGGCGCTTTTGTACAACTAAACTAACATCAGCAGCAGCTAACAATTCTGGCAATTTTTCTCGCGGTTCAAATGGTAGCAGCATTACATTATTAGCTTTGTAAGTTTCGCAATCTTGTTGCAAGCGCGCCAAGGCTGTTGATTCCCCCACAATTACAAAAGCGATTTCGGGTATGTGTTTCAAACGAGCCGCTGCTTGGACAACTGTTTGCAAGCCTTGAGTTAGGGCAATGTTGCCAGCATAAAGAACGACAAATTTGCCATTAAGTTTGTGAGTTTCTCGAAATGAGTTATTTTCCTTGGGTAAAGGGCGAATGAAATTAACATCAACCCAATTGGGAACGCAAACTATTTTTTCGGGGGGTACTCCTTGAGAGTGCAATTTGGTGACAAAACCGCTGTCGATGACGCTAACTTGGCTGGCTGTGCAGTATGCCAATTTTTCCAAAGCGTCAGCAATGCGAACTAGCAGTCCGTTTTTTTTGACCAAGCCGACGCGCACGGCTGCTTCTGAGACGATATCCTGAACGTTGAGGACGATCGGGCAAGCGCGAGTCCAGCCGTAAAAGGCGACTGGGACGCAAATCGGTAAAGGGGGCATTGTCGAGAAAATCACGTCGGGACGCCAGCCTCTGAAGGCTTGGACGGCGCTGGAGACGACAAAACTGCCGTCTAGCACAAGTCGATCTAGGAGGCTGGGGTGGGGGCCGTTGACGCGCAGATAGCTGCGCTGAATTGTGACGCCGTTGTGTTCTTCGGTGAGGTAAAATTGGCCCTCATATGGCGGATAAATCCGGCGCTGGGGATAGTTGGGCATTCCTGTGACGACTCGGACTTGGTGCCCCCGCTTGACTAGGCCTTGCGCTAGTTCTGTCATCAGGGGGGCAATGCCGATCGGCTCTGGATAGTAGTTATAGGAATAAATTAGAATACGCATAATATTTATTTTGAAGCCAATTGTCCTGCAGCCGCGTGCATCGAGCCTGCACCCGCAGAATTGCAGAGGATGTGGTTGGGTTCCGGGTAGGACAATAGGGGGCGAGGGATCTTCCACTCCGGGCGAAAGAAGCCGCCCTTACCGGGCGGGTATCGCGCCCTCAGGTAATGTTTTTTCGCATTACCAGGCAGTTGCGGCGATCGTCGGTACGGATATACCGAAGGTCGTCTGTGAGCTTGTACATGAACACCAGTCCCCTTTCTCCTTCTCTGTCCAAAGGATCGCGCTGCTCTTGCATGATCGAGTGCAGCTTTGCTTCTAAGTTGAAGGGTTGACCCCTGTCCCAAATCCTAATTTCTAAGTAATCGGCAAACACTTTTACCTCAATGTCTATGGGCGTCGTGGGGGGCAAGTTCTTGTGAGCGTGGCGGACAGCGTTTGTAAAGCCTTCGTTGATGATCAGCCGACACTGCCACCAGAAATCCGCTGGCAACAGGGGCAAAACGATATTCTCCAACCATTCCAAAACGGATGTTAAAGCATTCAGGTCTGTTTCAACCTGAATGTGCGGCTCTGCCTTTGGTTGCTTGTCTTTCATCTTTCTTCCCCCAGGTCGGCCCCCACCACCGCTGTACTCAGCGGCGGAGGGAGAGAAAAAGGAGGGCAAGGTCTTGGCAACATATTAGTTAAGTCAAGCTTGAGTTGAAGAAGCCCGTTTTGCCTCAAGGTGAGCATTCCTTTCGCACCATTTACTCGCACAGCAAATGAGAGACTTCCGATACTGTAAGCCGCCTCGGTAGGGCGTTTAAATAGGGAAAATTTCCGAGTCAGCTTGCGAGGCAGTGATTTGATCTTCGACCGTGTTAGCAGTCGCTACTTTTCTAAACACAGGTGAGTTCTTCTCGTCCTCGAAAATCATGCTGGGAGCATTTGAGTATGACTGGAACTGGCTAATTGCTAATTATTAATGCTCTGATTGCAGAGCTGGCAACTAGCTGTCCATTTTCTGGGCGTGTGAATTTTAACACTTAATGCTAACGTAGGTATTGCTAGCGATCGTCTCCTTGACTAAGTATCAAGTTTGAGTTCCCGCCGCCCGTCGGCAACAGCACCTGAAAGTTCAGGGCTTGGTTGTTGAGGGCTCCTACACAGCGCCACTATTTTTGTTAAAAAGGACTGTTACAGTTTTAACAATTAGTTTCAAGTCATACACCAGGCTCCAGTTTTGTTGGTATTTTAAATCTAAACGGATGACATCTTCAAAATCGCGGACTTGAGAGCGACCGTTGACTTGCCATTCCCCGGTCATCCCGGGTTTGACATCCAAACGCTGCCACTGAGGGACTTCGTAGCGCTCAACTTCGTCTGGGGTAGGCGGTCTAGTGCCGACTAGACTCATTTCGCCTTTGAGCACGTTCCAAAACTGCGGCAGTTCGTCGAGGCTGGTTTTGCGTAAGATGCGCCCGACTTTGGTAATCCGCGGGTCGTTGTCATTTTTGAAAAATGCGCCAGAAGCTTGGTTTTTGATTTGGTCTTTCATGGCTTCGGCGTTGGTACACATCGATCGAAATTTCCAAATCCGAAATTGTCTGCCCATCCAGCCACAGCGGGTTTGACCGAAAAATATCGGGCCTGGATCGTTGATAGTGATGGCTGCAGCTATGGGTACGAACAAAATTCCTGTAATCACCAAACCGACTATTGCCCCAACAATGTCTATCAGCCGCTTCACCCACGATTGCACTGAAGGGTGGGTCATCGGTAGGTGATTGTCCGAGGGGTTAGTCTCTGTGGGAGTTGAGGTTGCAGAGGGCTGCTCGATAGTCAGCACTTGATCTAGGCTGGTGAGAGCAAATACTGCCATCACCTGCGGCTTGAGGCTTCGGAGCACCAAGTCACTCTCTCGCTGTTTGGCAAATTTCAGATTGCTGACTAAAGCACCGATCCCGCTACTGTCGATGAATGTCGTCTGACTGAAGTCTAGGACAATCTTGCTGGGAACGGTGCTGCCCGAAAAAAGTTGCTGGCAGGTTGTCTTGAAGTTTACGGCTTCAAGTACGCTCAAGCGCACGGGTATGTGAACTGAGGGAATCTCGTCCGAGTACGTTACCCGAAAATCTGCCTCTGGGGTTTGACTGACCATGAAGTCCTGGTTTCAAATTTCAAGCTGATGTCTTTAGCCTATTGTGTCCTAGCAACTCCACCTTTACCAAATATTATGGTTAACAAAAGGCTAGCTTTATAAAAACTTTATACAAACCCCTGCCCACTCGCCCGCGGAGAATGATATCAAAGGCAAAAATAGACTTATAGCCTTTCGAGCTCTCATATGAGGTACTCATGGGCATAGGGCATAGGGCATAGGGCATAGGGCATAGGGCATAGGGCATAGGGCATACCTCACCACGCTTGAGAACCGCTATAAGTCTATTTTTGCCAGTTTTGGCCCAAAGATTTTTGAACGCAGTCGCTGTCAAACTTTGACATCGGAATCAAAATTTTTGTGGATTCAGGCCCCTTAATCTTGTCGTTAATAATTTTCCTGCCTCTCTTGCACCGGATAACTATCGCAGTTAACAGTTAACAGCTAACACAGAAGTCAACAGTTAACCGTTAACTGGAAAACCCCGTACCAAGCCTCGGGGGATGAGGTTAAGAATTGTAGACGTTTTCTGACTGGGATGTTTCGCGGGTGATGGGTTTGACTTTGGCTTTGGCTTTGGCTGCGTTGCGTTTGAGGGCCTGCAGACGAGCTTCGTATTTAGCCCGCTGCTGTTTTTTGGAGGTTTGCTCGATTAAGGTTTTTAAGGCGCTGCCGAGGCTTTTGTAGGCGTTTGGGAGAGTGTAGCCGAAGCGGGTGGCTAGGGCGAGGGCTTTTTCGTCGGCGTCTATTGCTTCTTTTAAACTTTTCTCTCCGTTGTTTTTTTGGAAAAGTCTCCAGCCGGAGACGCCGCACAGGGATAGGGCCAGTAACAGCAGCAAGCCGTCTTGCACCCAAAGTTCGCCGACGGCGCCGCCTAAACCAATGGCGAGGGCTGCCATTTCCCAACCGTCTCTGGGAATGGTGTCGTTTTGGATTCTGGCGACTTCGTGCCAAAATAGGAGGTTGCGCTGATCCATTGCTAGCTGTTCCCAGCGGATCAGGTCTATTTGGATTTCTACCTGGTCTTTGCCTATTTCTTCGCTGCGGATCAGGGTAGGATTAACTTCTATTGTTTTTTCTACTGTTACCCAACTTTGGAGTTCTGGGGGCAGTATGTTTTTCAAGCGCCGGATCTCACTCATCTCGGCTCTTGCTGTAGAGGTTGCATAGGATGTCATAGCTCCGGCCTATTGATTTTCCAAAGGTTAATATGTGTCTGTTTCTGGAGTATAGCAAACCTTTAATGCAAATATAGTCGAGTAACAGGGGTCGATCGACCAATACTTGCAATTTTACTTGATTTTACTCTCAGGGGGCGATCGCAACTGCCGACTCGATCCTTGACTTTCGACTATTTCATCAACGGTTCGATTTCTTGCCGCAATTTCGACCAAGCCGACAACACTTCCGGCTTAGAAGTTATGCCTTTTTGAACTAAAACAACTCCGTCAAATACTTCAGCAATTCCGTACAAACCATTCCGCAGAGCTTCATCGGTAAAACGCACTCCCCCCCGAACTCTACCTCGGTCAACCTCAGCTTTCAAATTATTTTGCTTCAACTGCCACAAATCTAACAGCGCATAATCAATATCAACAACTTTTCCCTCTTCGTCTTTCATCTGCATCACTTCTAAACGGATGATGTTCCGGCGGCCAGAAAGGTGGGAAACGATATAACCGCTGGTAGAAACGCTAGCATCTTGGGGAATCAAACTTAAGACTTTTTTGACATTAGCTGCGTGTCCGAGTTGAGCCGGCAAAGATTGATAAACCCAAGGTTGAAAAGAATAAGGAGAGATGAAATACAAAGCTCGATTCGGATTGGAAGTGTACGTAAGCAGTATTGACAGACCGATACACCCAATCCAGAAGCGGTGGAACCTGGGTTTGAATTTATCTTGATGTTGCGACCACCACAGGATTGTACCGTAAAACAACCCCGGAATTATAGCAAATGTGTAGCGGGTGTTGATACCAGTAGCGGCCTTATTAACAACTTGCAGCAACAGAACCAGTAAAGGAAAAACAGTCATTAACCAGGCGCTAGGAGTAATCACAGGTACAAAGGCTAGCGGCAACCAATGACCTAAAAGATATAAAATTCGCCTACTTGCATCTTTAAAAAATACTTCTATTATAAGATGAGGTTGACTGATAATCGCCCAAAGCAGTTCTAGTGTTGACGGGTTCTCGGTTTTGACAAATTTCCTAAAGTAAGTAGCTAAGTACAAGCGGGAATTGTCAACCGAAAACATCGGCATAATTGTATTAGTTATGAACACCACGTAGCTAAAGCTGATAGCGCACAAAGCTATGCCGACGCGGGGGTAGCGCCGACTGACAATTAAATACGATCCGATGCCAAACAAGCTAATTCCAGCATCTTCGCGAGTGCCTAATGTTAAAACTGCGAACAGCCAAAATAGCGGCCAGCGCTGCTTTTCTAATGCTAGGAGCAAGCTAAATAGAAATAGAGGAATTTGGCAGTGTTCGTAAAAATTTCCCAGCGTCGGGCCGATGACACCATTTGCTCCGTAATAGCTGGCTACTATCATTACCGACAGGGGAACAGATAGATAGTGTCTTGCTAAGAAATACAGCACTATTCCGGCTGCGGCAATTAAAGCAACTTGTAAGACTATCAGGGTAATGGGAGATGGAAATAAGGCATAAATCGGCATCCAAATCAGAAAATCGATGACGAAGTGTTGCCCTAAATGAATGTAAGATGGGTAGGAAAGTTGTCTGTCCATCAGCGAGGCGCTGGAGGCGGCTGAGGACATTGAACTTTGAAAAAATCGACCGTGTATGCTATTCCAAAATACTTGGTTAAATAGACCGTGATCGTAGGTGGATAAGAAGCTTTCGTAGCGAATTATGCTAAAAGTTAAAACTAATACAAAAAAGATGGTTGCTAGGATTTTAACTTGACGCAATCCTGTTTGATTGTTCCAGTAGTAGAGAGGTTTAAATTTCATAGTTTTTGCTGAACGCGATATTTGCTGGGAGCATCTCACCTTTGCAGCCCTCCGCTAGAAATTGGAGTTTTGAGGCAGGAGGCAGGAGGCAGGAGGCAGAAG
>NZ_JAUBPT010000012.1:0-38245 GCF_036700905.1 Microcoleus sp. S13_C3
TCCCGCCCGTCCTTTTTGGACGGGCGGGACGCCCATCCCACTTTCAAGAGTGGAAGTTATTTAATTCTCATTCCTAAAATACAAATCCAAGATTTAGTGAACGCGCCTCGGCTCAAAACTCGCAACTGTCGATCGATTAATTTTTGCGAGTCGGCGATACTTGATAAAGTCCTCTAACGGGCCCTGGATCAGTCGGTGAATCTTGCTGCTGTGTTGGAAGTGACTGATCTTGGAGCCCGGCGGGAGTGGGGAAACAGCCGCTCGGTTGAGGTGCTAGCTGGCAAGCTGGAGGCAATGCCATGATTGAGGCATCGAAGGGATTGACGGCATCTGGGACGCGCAGAATCGGATCGCTGGAAACTTGCCGCTGCATTACTCGTCGGTAGAAGCCGTTGATGCGACTAGCATCCCGCTCAATTTCTTTTTCGGGAAAGGCAACGACGCCGCTGGGGGAACCGATGCCTAAATAGTCGCCCAAGTAACCTTGCAAGCTGACGTTGTGGTAAAAGTCTCCTGAAGCTTGAAAAAATTGTCGGTTGAAGTCGTCGGCAATCGGGTGAAATCGCTCGGTTTGTGCTTGAGCTGGTTTGACGGATGCCAGTGCGGCAGAGGCGACAGCGAGAATCAACGCGCCGCTTAGGCTTTTTAACTTTTGACTCATATATTTGGGCCTCCTTAATTAATTCCGATTCCAATTTGACACTCCCTGACCTAAAGGACAGGGATTCTTAATTCAGCGACTGACCTTAAAATGTTGCGTCCTTTCGGCAATACTCAAACTTTTTAACGGTAGAAATCCTATCAATTAACGAGCCTGATTCGCAGTCACCCCAGAGGATCTATCTCCAAAAGCGTACTAGGATAGTGACCTAGAGTTCGGGTATGCCCTACCCTACTTAACAAGACTAAATAGTTTGTTTCTCTGGTTAAAGGAACTGTGTTAAGCCCTAGCTGTTTATAGAGTTTTCGCCGCTCTTTGTCCCCGGTTTTACGCGCCAAAGTGTGTCGTTAACTGTTTTTATGCACTCCGGGCGCAGGAGTTTAACCTTGACGGATCTAGTATACTAGAAATTTCCTGACTTTTAGGAAGGGATTTAAGAAATTAAAGCCGTCCTAGAAGGACAGGGTTTTAGACCCAATTTCCTTGATAAACTGATTAGCGGCGGATTATTTGTGTTCTTTACACGGTGTGAGTTATGGATGCTGCGGATTTAAAGGTGTTGCGCGATCGACTTCTAGATTTGTTGTGCGAGTTTGCCTATCGCGAAGGCGATTTTGTGCTGTCTTCGGGGCAGAAAAGTTCTTATTACATTAACTGCAAACCGGTGACGCTGCACGCTGAAGGTGCTTTGGCAACGGGACGTTTGCTGTTGTCGATGCTGTCGTCGGATGTGCAAGCCGTGGGCGGTTTGACTTTGGGTGCTGACCCGATTGTAACTGCAGTAAGCGTGGTTTCGGCTCTCGAAGGTCGATCGATTCCGGCGCTAATTGTCAGAAAGGAGACGAAGGGACACGGGACAATGGCGTATATTGAGGGGCCGCTGTTGCCAGAGGGGACGAATGTGGCGGTTTTGGAGGATGTGGTGACGACGGGTAAGTCGGCGATGCAGGCGGTGGAAAGGTTGCGCGGTGCGGGTTATAAGGTCGATCGCGTTTTGTCGCTGATTGACAGAGAGCAAGGTGGTGCCCAGTTTTATCAATCTGTTGGATTGGACTTTGAAACAGTTTTTACGATTAATGATCTTAAGGAATGGATTACTAGCAAGAAATAGGGAAAAGTGCGATTCCCCTCGTTACTAGGTTCTACCTGGTAACGCAGATGCTTTCGCTCTGCCTCATGTTAAAAATGGTGCAAGATATCAATCTTAACCACCCAGTTTAAGGCTATGAAAACCCTCCGTTTTATTGACTTATTCTCAGGAATAGGCGGCATGAGATTAGGGTTTGAATCCGCCGCTCGTTCTTTGAATCTGGAAACAGAATGCGTATTAAGAAGCGAAATCAATTCCGACGCTCAATTAGTTTACCAGAAAAACTTTGCCGACACACCTTTAGGCGACATCCGATTAATTGACAAACTGCCTGAACATGAAATTTTACTAGCGGGATTTCCTTGTCAGTCTTTCTCCTATGCGGGCAAAAAAGAGGGATTTGGAGACACCCGAGGCACCCTATTTTTTGAGATTGCAAGGTTAATTGATACCTTTAAACCTCAAGCATTTATTTTCGAGAACGTGCGGGGGCTTGTCAGCCACGACGGCGGCAGAACCCTCGAAACTATTAAAGGCGAAATCAAAAGCCGAGGTTACAGCTTCGATTATTTTTTGCTCAACAGCTCTAACTTTAGCTTACCTCAGAACCGCGTCCGAGTTTACCTAGTAGGAATTTTAAATGCTTCGCCCCAATTTGGCTTAATTTCTGACTTAGGCCCAAAAGATTCGCATTCCTCTAGTCATCAACAGCTATCGTTCTTTTCCCCGTTAAGTAAACCTGTCACAGTTGCAGATATTTTGGAAGACAATCCAGAACCAAAATATGATTGTTCGCCAGAATTTGTTAATGCGTTGAAACAAATAGTTAACAATGATTTCAGTCGCTTGCACGGTAGGCGGCTAATTGACTATCGCGGTGGCCATTCGATTCATTCTTGGGAACTGGGTTTGCGAGGCGAGTGCAGTTTAGACGAAATTGAATTAATGAATCTTTTTATCTTGAAAAGGCGCAATAAAGAATTTGGCGCTGACCAAGATGGCAAGCTATTAACTAAAGAGCAAATAGCTACTTTTTTTGCTCATCCCAACCTCGATGAAATTCTGGATTCCTTGGTAACAAAAAAGTACCTGCAACGGAACAACCATCAATACAAACCTGTCTCCGGTAACTTTTCCTTTGAAGTATATAAATTTCTCGATCCGCATAAGATTTCTGTAACAATTGTTGCCAGTGATGCTAATAGATTAGGAGTTTACTATCATAACCGAGTTCGCAGGATTACACCCCGCGAAACAGCACGGTTACAAGGTTTTTCCGATAGTTTTATTCTGCATCCTAATGATGATAAAGCTTATCATCAACTGGGTAATAGTGTAAGTATTAATGTAGTTAAAGCTGTTGCTCTAGAAGTTATTCAGAATGTTTTGTGTTCTACCAAACAACAAGTTAGCTCCTGGTGAATTGGGAAGGGTGAGCCGAGTATTTCCGCCCACCCGATCAATTAGCTTTGCGCTACAGGTTCCTTAGCCAAAAACTTCTCAATTCCGTCAAAGCATCGCCATCAACCTTAGATCGGTGTTTTATTGGGTGGCATTAGAAACTAGGCCTGCTCTAATTTTATCAAAATCAGCTCAGGTACTGGGATCACAAAGGAAAATAAAGTTTTCGGTGCTAAACAAGCGCAAGCTTTCAGGTTCAGAATCTCTACCAATCGACTGATTTTAGCAGAGGGAAATTATAACCTGAGTGAGATATTAACTAGAGAAGACTGTTTTAAGATGTTAGATGACGCCCAAGGAGAAGCAGTAATGATTTTACCTGCATCTATTAAAAGGAAATGGAAACTACTGGCAACAGCCTTTATTTGTCCTCTGACACTAATTGGTGTCGGCATTCAGCAACAACCGCTTCAAGCACAACAAAATCCATCTAAGACTAATGTTGCTGCTTTGCCAGATGGTATTTACCTGTACGGAGATTCGCCACAGCCCAACCAAGTTCTTCAAAACTATATCGTGTTTCAACGCCAGAACGATCGCGTCGTTGGTGCAATCTACGCGCCGCGATCGGACTTTGCGTGCTTCACGGGTAAAATTCAGGGAAATACACTCTCCGGGAAGGCAATCTCAGCCGGAAAAATTCAAACAGTTGAAATCAATACTCAGCTAACAAATCTGCATTCTATCCGCACAATTAGCTCAAACGATCGCCGCATTCTTTCAACCTGCCAACAGACAGCGCGAGCTAACATATCGCGGTAAATCTTTTACTTCGCTCAAATGGTACATTAGGCTGGCGCTGCGTTAACCCACCCTACGAATTGAAAATTTCTCGTTACCAGGCTCTGCCTGGTAATGAATATCTAGAGGCTCTGCCTCCATATTTCTCGTTACCAGGCTCTGCCTGGTAATGAATATCTAGAGGCTCTGCCTCCATTAAAAAATAGCACAAAATATGAGCTTTTACCGCCAACTTAATGGCCCTGAAAAAAATCCGTTTTATTGACTTATTCTCAGGAATAGGCGGCGTGAGATTAGTGTTTGAAGCCGCCGATCGTTCCTTGAATCGGGAAACGGAATGCCTCTTAAGCAGCGAAATCAATCCCGACGCTCAGTTAGTTTACCAGTACAGGGTAGGCGACTAATTGACTATCGCGGTAGCCATTCAATTCCTTCTTGCAAACTGGGTTTGCGAGGCTAGTGCAGAGTAGACAAAATGAGTTGCTGAAGAGTTTTATCTTGAAAAAGCGCAATAAAGAATTTGGGCATGATCCAGATGGCAAGCTATTAACTAAAGAGCAAATAGCTACTTTTTTTGCTCATCCCAATCTCGATAAAATTCTGGATTCCTTGGTAACAAAAAAGTACCTGCAAGGGAACATCGCAATTCTCCTTTTCGGAAACTGCTTTTAATCTAACCTTAAGTAAGGTGCGCCATCAGCACCCTACTTTTGAGCGGGCAGGATGCCCGCCCCACAAGAAACGAAACAGCTTTAGGATTAAGTAAGGTGAGCAATGCCCACCCTACGAATTAATCCAATTAGCTTTGGGCTACAGGTTCCTTAGCCAAAAACTTCTCTAATTCAGTCAAAGCATCGGCATCAACCTTAGTCTGCATCGGACAGAACTTAGGCCCACACATCGAACAGAATTCAGCAGTTTTATAGATATCCGCCGGCAAAGTTTCGTCGTGATATTCCTTTGCCCGTTCTGGATCTAATGACAGCTCAAATTGACGGTTCCAATCGAAATTGTAACGCGCTTTCGAGAGTTCATCATCGCGATCGCGCGCACCCGGACGACCCCGCGCAATATCTGCAGCGTGAGCCGCGATTTTGTAAGCAATCAGCCCGTTTCGGACATCCTCAGCATTCGGCAATCCTAAGTGTTCCTTCGGCGTCACGTAACACAGCATTGCAGTACCGTACCAACCAGCCATCGCCGCCCCAATTGCTGAGGTAATGTGGTCGTACCCAGGCGCAATATCTGTCACCAACGGCCCTAAAACATAGAAGGGTGCTTCGGAACATTCCTCCATTTGTTTCTTGACATTAAACTCAATTTGATCCATTGGAACGTGGCCTGGGCCTTCCACCATTACCTGCACGTCATGTTCCCAAGCTTTGCGAGTTAATTGTCCCAAAGTTTTGAGTTCAGCTAATTGAGCATCATCCGACGCATCGTGAGTGCAACCGGGGCGTAGAGAATCTCCCAAACTAAACGAAACATCGTATTTTTTGAAGATTTCAATGATGTCGTTAAAGTGAGTGTAGAGGGGATTTTGTTTGTGGTGATGCAGCATCCACCGCGCCAAAATGCCGCCACCGCGAGAGACAATCCCAGTCAACCGATTTTTTACCAACGGCAAATGCTCGATCAAAATTCCGGCGTGAATTGTTTGGTAATCAACGCCTTGTTGAGCGTGTTTGTCAATGATGTGAAGAAAGTCATTGGGGGTCAGACTTTCCATATTACCGTGAACGCTTTCTAAAGCTTGGTAAATTGGTACAGTACCGATCGGCACCGGTGAAGCTTTGATAATCGTAGTGCGAATTTCATCCAAATTCCCGCCGCCGGTGGACAAGTCCATCACGGTATCAGCGCCGTATTTCACTGCTAGTTTAAGCTTGTCAACTTCTTCTTCCATATTGGAAGAGTTGGGAGATGCACCGATATTAGCATTGACTTTGCATTTAGACGCAATACCGATCGCCATCGGTTCCAAATTTGGGTGATTGATATTAGCGGGAATAATCATCCGTCCCCGCGCTACTTCCGCGCGGATCAGTTCTGGCGGGAGATTTTCTCGCTTAGCAACAAAGTGCATTTCCTCAGTAATTACACCTTGACGGGCGTAGTGCATTTGAGATACATTGCTCTGGCCCTGACGCTTAGCGATCCATTCGGTACGCATATTTAATTTCCTTGATAAACAGCTTCCCTCCGCTGGTATTACCCAGACTCAGGTTCTAAGGGTGTTTTCTCAGCCCGGATATTCGGGCACCCCTAGCTAAGCTGTTAATAGTAGCACTGATGTCTGTACCAGATGAAGGCAATTAAGGAAATCTTAATATAAACAATGGGGTGAGGAGATCGAAAGTGCGATCCTCTTCGAGGGCTTCGCTAACGCACTTTTGGGGCTTCTGATATTTCTGCTGTTTAAAAAGTACAAGCCAGCGAAGCTATCCCGAAGGAAATCGCACCCCATTTAACAACCTAAAAACAATCACACCTCATCAGGATTAATCCCCATTTCGCGCAATTTTGCTGCTAGGCGATCGGCGCGTTGTTTTTCTTCCTCCGCGCGAAGGTGTTCTTCTCCAGCGCGAAGGCGTTCTCGTTCCGCCCGCAGGTGTTCTTCTCGGGCGCGTTCCTCTCCCATTAATAGCAAATTCCCTTCACTATCCCACCAACGCAACCAAGGTAAATTCATCTCATCATATTCACCTTGCCAAATTCCCAACTCAACTCCAAGCTGAGGAATCGGATAGCGGCCGCGCTCATTTACACTCATGCGCTGATAGCGATTATCTTCTAAATGATACATTTCTACAGCCGCTTTTTTCACTTCGTAAATGCCGTAATAAGGCACGCGAATCGCCTGTTCGTAAACCCAAAATTTGCCCACATTTTGTTCTTCTGCTTGACCGGGTTCTGGTGGCGGCGTTCTATCTCGCTCTTCTGAACCATTACCCGACACAAATTCCAAAACAATCAGCGGTGCAACGTATTCTTTCCACAATACATAAGAACGTCGCACCTCACCATTTAATAGTGGAGGAACATTCGGCACATAAAACCAATCTGGTGCTTCGGCACCGCGTTCGAGAGGGTCAGTTAAACGCCAATAAATCCCACAATCTTGACCGATGCGGTAGCGTCCGTCAGGATGAATTCGTTGCAATACTGGTCGGAGTGAATCAGTCAGAATAATGCTTTGAGGAAGTTCTTGAAAGTTTTTCACAAAAGTACCGTCCGACTCTGGTAATTCAGTGTGGTCTGGGAGATGGGTGACTTCCAATTCAAATGGTTTGGCAATAGTCATAAAACTTGCGCTGATTTGAGGAATTCAACTTATTATAGTAGAAGGAAAAAGGAAAAAGCGAAATTGGGCGAATTACAATACCCCGGTAAATCAGTAAAATTTAATCATCAAAAAGTCAGCCTAACCCAATATAAAATCACTGCTCACTTCTAAATCGGGAAAAGCCAGCGGCGCCACTTGTTGACCGCGCCAAAACTTGAGCATTAAACTATAACCGTTCGGGTCTGGCTGACGGTAGACTTCCAAACAATTTTTAACTAAACCTACCAGCCAAACTTCCTGAATGAGCGATCGCGCGTAAATGGATACTTTCACATCTCTGTCATAATCAACCGTACTATCTGAAACCTCCACTAGCAGCAAAACTTCAGACGGTATTGGATGGGCTGTGGCGTAGTAATCAGCGCGAGGTTGCAGCAATACAACATCCGGTTGAGGTTCAGTGCGATCCGTCAACTGGATAGGGTCTTGGACACCCAAAATAGCAAGATTTTGTGGAATCACGCTAAAACTGCGGATCAGTCGTCGCACACAACTTGCGTGACGAGTACCAATTGCAGCCATTTTAACAATCTCTCCTTCTATAAGTTCTACCCGATCGCCCTCGGAGAGAATACCAACCTCAGTCATCAAATGATATTCTTTTACTGTAAATAACCGTTTTTGAAGCTGAACAGACATATAACTATTCCCCTTGTTTGCAGCTTACCTAAATTTACCATAAAAAAAACCGCCCCAAACAGATGAGGTAATTCCTTGTAGCTACTGAATCCTGCGGGTTCTGGCAATTCCTTCTCTAATTTCTCTACAGTTTCACGATTGATTATTCTTGGTCTTCCCGAACCGGGTTTTTGGGATAATAATTCTTCCATTCCCCCTTGACGATAGCTAGACAATCATCTTTCATTGCAGGCTAGGTACGATGTTTCCCGACGCGCACAGAAGACGATACAGTTTGTACCGTTTGGGTTTTGGGCAAATGCAGAGATTGCTGTTGTTCTTGTCGGTGAGCATCTTTAACTCTGAGCGATAAGAGCTTTCAGTTCAGATTCTGTTTCCCCCATTTGAATCTTGACAACTCCTGACATTTTCGCTCTTTATATTTGGGTAGTAACTCACACAAAAGACATCTACTAACTTTAGCAGTTTTTTAGAAAATTGGTATAATTCCTGAAACTCATTTGAAGCTTTGTGAATTTATTTTTTTATGATATTTAATATTGTTAAACTTTCTTTACTGATTGATACAAAAATATAATTAAATGATATGCGTTTGAGCGCAATCCGATGGAGCCAAGGAGAGTAAAAACCAATAAATAAATAAATTACACTTTATTAACTTTTAATATGTTTTAAGATTTTTAGGGCATCCTAGATAGATCGGCATAGTTCGCTAAAAGCAAGCATAGCCTTTCTAAGATAGTAAACTTTTGGCTGTATAAAAAGCCTTTCTGACTCGCTGCCCTTGGCTCCTCTACGCTTTGTAGAAAATTCCTGGCAAAAACAAAGCTAACTTTTGTTGAGTAAATTGCTATGTTACAATCAGCTCTAACAATAATTAAGTTTTAAAACCGGCCTCAACCTCACGCTCAATTCCCTTGCGATCGCTAGAATAACAATGACTATCAACTTAGCTGGCTATCAATTCGTTGAAACCCTCCACAGCGGGACAAGAACTTCAGTCGATCGCGCTCGGAAGGATTCGGACTTTTCCAGCGCGATCGTCAAAACGCTAAAGGCTGAGTATCCCACTCTTTCTGACATCACCCGCTTGCGGCACGAATATCAAATTCTGCACAGCTTGAACGTAGAAGCGATCGTCAAAGCCATTAGTTTAGAAAGCTATAAAAACGGTTTAGCACTAATATTAGAAGATTCAGGCTCCGAGTCTCTCAACGATTGGATGAAGCGTAAAAAACTCACAATCATTCAATTTCTTTCTTTGGGTCTCCAGCTTGTCTCTGCCTTAGCCGAAATCCATAAACATAACATTATTCATAAAGATGTAAAGCCACAAAATATTATCATCAACCCAGCCACTGAAAAAGTTCAAATTATTGATTTCAGCATCGCTTCGCGCCTGGAACGAGAAAATTCCACGCTCAGCCATCCAGATTTGCTCGAAGGCACACTCGCCTATATGTCGCCAGAACAAACTGGCCGGATGAATCGGTCAATTGACTACCGCACTGATTTTTATTCACTAGGCGTTACCTTCTATGAAATGCTCACAGGCGAGTTGCCATTTAATTCCACAGACCCGCTGGAATTGGTACACAGCCATATTGCCAAAACTCCCATTCCCCCTCACCAGCTAAATCCTGAAATCCCACCACAAATTTCAGCGATTGCGATGAAGTTATTAGCTAAAAATGCTGAAGACCGCTACCAAAGCACTGAGGGACTAAAATTTGACTTAGAAACTTGCTTGGTAAAACTACAGGCTAGCGGATATATTTCCAACTTTGTTGTTGGAAGTGCGGATAAAGCCGGGCAATTAAATATACCGCAAAAGCTCTACGGTCGCGAGCAAGAAATTGAAAATATTCTAGAAACTTTCGATCGCGTTGCCAGTGGTTCCACCGAATTAATGCTGGTTTCCGGTTATTCCGGGATAGGCAAAACAGTTTTGGTCAATGAAGTTCACAAACCCATTGTGCGGCAACGAGGCTATTTTATTGCAGGTAAATTTGACCAGTTCAAGCGCAATATTCCTTATACTTCTCTGATTCAAGCATTCCAATCCTTAACTCAGCAACTTCTAACCGAAGGCGAAGTAGAAATCCAAACTTGGAAAGAAAAACTGTTATCCGCTTTAGGCGATAACGGACAAGTCATCATTGATGTTATCCCTCAAATCGAATTAATTATTGGCAAACAGCTACCCGTACCTGAGCTAGGGGCAACTGAAGCTCAAAACCGTTTCAGTCGCGTCTTTAAACAATTCATTGGCGTATTTACGACTATTGACCATCCCTTAGTTATCTTCCTCGATGACTTGCAGTGGGCGGATTCGGCATCGTTGAGATTAATTGAATTGCTAATAACTGATTCTGATAGCAAGTATTTATTGGTGATTGGGGCCTATCGAGATAACGAAGTTTATCCAACTCATCCGACGATGCAAACGATTGACAAGATTCGCCAAACTGGTGCGACGGTGAATAATATTGTCCTTCAACCATTACACCTGGTTCATGTCGAAGAATTAATTGCGGATACTTTAAATGAATCTGGCGGTTCGGAACCCCTGTCTGTAAAGACGCGAAATTTCGCCTCTCTACTTTTTAATAAAACGCAGGGCAATCCTTTCTTCTTAAGTCAACTCCTCAAAACTCTCTATCAAGAAGATTTGTTGACTTATAACTTCACCCCCCTAATTCCCCCTTACCAAGGGGGGACAAAGGGGGGTTGGCAATGGAATATTGAGCAAATTCAAGCGATCGGCATCACCGATTACAATGTTGTCGAGCTGATTGCTAGAAACATACGCAAATTGCCAGAGTATACACAAAAAGTATTAAAATTTGCTGCTTGTATTGGCAACACTTTTAACTTAGAAGTTTTGGCGATTGTCAATCAGGAATTATCCTTAGTCACGGCGGCGCAATTGTGGGAAGCACTTCAAGCTGGCTTGATTTTACCTTTGAGCAATGAATACAAAATTCCCCTCGTATTTAGTCAGGAAGAATCGGGCGGCTTTACCTTAACTGATGTGAAAGTTGACTACAAGTTTTTACATGACCGAGTGCAGCAAGCTGCCTATTCTTTGATTCCAGATGAGCAGAAAAAAGAAACCCACTTAAAAATCGGTCAACTGCTGCTGCAAAGTACAACGCCAGAAGACCGAAAAGAAAATATTTTCGCTTTAGTTAACCAACTCAATTATGGTACTGACTTACTTACCACTGAATCCCAAAAATATGAACTAGCCGAATTGAATCTGATTGCAGGTCAGAAAGCCAAAGCTGCTACAGCCCACGATTCCGCCGTCAAATATTTGCAAGTGGGTTTATCTCTGCTAGCGGTAGATAGCTGGGAGAATCAGTATGAACTGACATTAAGGCTGCATGAGGAAGCAGCAGAATCAGCATATTTGAGTGGTGATTTTGACGGAATGCAGAGATTCGTTGAGATAGTACAAAACTGCGCCAAAACGCTGCTGGACAAAGTGAAAGTATACGAAGTCCAGATGCAGGCTTATATAGGGCAGAACAGGCTGCTAGAAGCGGTTAATACAGCGCTACAAGTTTTAAAGCTATTAGGGGTCGAGTTTCCCTCTGAGCCGAAACCGTCCGATATTGGACAGGCACTAGGCGAAACTGCGGCAATTTTGAGTGGAACGCGAATTGAGGATTTAATTGACCTGCCTCGAATGAGCGATCGCTATAAACTAGCAGCCATCAAACTTTTATCAAGTATCTTTGCTCCTGCATATATTGCTGCTCCTACACTGTTGCCGTTGACTGTGTGCAAACAAGTAGATTTATCCGTCCAATATGGTAATGCTTCTGTTTCTCCCATTGCTTATGCCAATTATGGTCTTCTGCTTTGCGGAGTTGTGGGAGATATTGATTCGGGTTATCAGTTTGGTCAATTAGCTTTAAGTCTGCTGTCAAAGTTAAATGCTCAAGAAATCAAAGCCAAAACAGTCGTCATAGTAAATATATTTATCCGACCTTGGAAAGAGCATCTGAGACAAACATTAGAGCCTTTGCTATCAGCTTACTCTAGCGGATTGGAAATGGGAGATTTAGAATTTGGTGCTTTTGGTCTATTGGTGTACTCTTATTTCTCTTACTATACCGGCCAAGAGCTGACTTCCCTTGAAAGAGAAATGGCAATCAACAGAAATGCTATTCAGAAAATCAAGCAGAAAACAGCGCTTTATTATCACGAAATTTATTGGCAGGCTACCTTAAATCTGCTCGAAAAAAGTGAAAATACCTGCCGTCTCCAGGGTGAAGCCTGCGATGAGCAGATAAGATTGCCCCTGCACCAGGAAGCAAATGACAAAGCGGCAGTGGCCTACATATATTTAAATAAAATTATACTTTGTTATTTATTTGAAAATTACTCTGAAGCGATTGAAAATTCTGAGATAGAAGAGAAGTATTTGGACGCAGTAGTCGCAACACCTCATCTTCCTCTATTCCATTTTTACGATTCTTTAGTACGGTTAGCGGTGTATGCCCCTAGCCCCACGCCTGGGCAACATAAAATTTGCGATCGCGTACAAAGTAATCAAGAAAAAATGCAAAAATGGGCGGATTATGCCCCAATGAATCATCTGCATAAATTCTATTTGGTCGAGGCAGAAAAGCATCGGGTTTTAGGCGAAAAAGTAGAAGCAATGGAGATGTACGACAAAGCGATCGCTCTTGCTAAAGAAAACGAGTACATCAACGAAGAAGCACTAGCTCACGAACTCGCTGCTAAATTTTATTTTTCATGGGGTAAAGAAAAGATTGCCAGAACTTACATGACCGATGCTTATTATGCCTATATGCGCTGGGGAGCTTTAGCTAAAGTTAAACATCTAGAAGAAAAATACCCGCAATTAATAGCGCGAGCCTCTGTCGTCACCGAAACCCCTTTCAACCCTACGATGACAATTCCTCCTTTGACCATTACAGGCGGTCAAACCGAGTTGCTAGACTTGGCAACTGTAATGAAAGCATCTAGTGCCATTTCTAGCGAAATTGTTCTACCTAACTTGCTCACCAAGTTAATGAAAATTTTGATAGAAAACGCAGGCGCTGAAACTGGATCGCTTATTCTCTCAAAAGAGGGTCAACTTGTTATAGAAGCGGCGGGGACTCAAGATCAAGTCCGAGTGCTAGAATCTTTACCAGTATCAACTTCTGGGCAAGTGCCTATCTCGGTACTTAATTACGTCACCAGAACTCATAAAGATGTCGTTTTAAATGATTCGGGCCGCGAGGAAATCTTTAACGCCGACCCCTACATTACCCAACACAAACCAAAATCAATTTTGTGTGCGCCTATCCTATCTCAAGGTAAGTTAAGTGCCATCCTGTACCTAGAAAACAACGTGATTGCTGGCGCTTTCACGCCGAAGCGGGTAGAAGTGTTGCGGATGCTATCGGGACAAGCTGCGATCGCCTTAGAAAATGCCAACCTCTATCACACTTTAGAAGTCAAAGTAGAAGAGCGAACCGAGGAATTAAAAGCCAAAAATACGCGCCTAGAAGTAGAAATTCAAGAGCGACAGCGAGCCGAGGAAGCGGCAGAAGCCGCAAACCTCGCCAAGAGCCAATTTCTGGCCAACATGAGCCACGAACTTCGCACACCGCTCAACGGCATTTTAGGTTATACCCAAATCCTCAAACGAGACATAGATTTAACCAGTCAGCAAATTTCTGGTATTAACATCATTCATCAGTGTGGCGAACACCTCCTAACTCTAATCAATGACGTTCTAGACCTGTCCAAAATCGAAGCCGGAAAAATGGAACTCTACCTCACCGAGTTTCACCTGTCAGACTTTCTCCAAGGCATTACTGAAATCTGCCAGATTCGCGCCCAACAGAAGGGAATCTCTTTGATTTACGAACCGCTAACTCGACTTCCCACTTGCGTCCAAGCCGATGAAAAAAGATTGCGGCAAATTCTCATCAACTTACTCGGTAATGCCATAAAGTTCACCGAAAAAGGAGGCGTTAGTTTTAAAGTAGACAGAGTGAAGACTCAGCAATCTTTGTCATCACCAATCCCCAATCCCCAATCCCCAACAGCGAAATTTATTTTCCAAGTAGAAGATACAGGCATTGGCATCGGGCCGGACGAACTCTCAAAAATATTTTTGCCCTTCGAGCAAGCCAGCGGTTCAGATCGCCAGATAGAGGGAACAGGATTAGGGCTGCCAATTAGTCGCCAATTAGTGGAGATGATGGGCGGCGAACTGAAAGTACAAAGCTCTTTAGGTAAAGGCAGTATTTTCTGGTTTGAGTTAGAGTTGCCTATTACCGAAAGCTGGGGAGGGTATCAAAAAGAACCAGAAAAAATTATCAGGGGTTACTCAGGCGATCGGCGGAAAATTTTAGTCGTTGACGATCGCTGGCAAAATCGCTCTGTCCTCGTTAATCTTTTAGCTCCCATTGGGTTTGAATTAATGGAGGCAACGGACGGTCTAGACTGCGTGAATAAAGCGCTGTTCTTTCAACCTGACTGTATTATAATTGACTTAGTAATGCCAGTCATGGACGGCTTTGAAGCGGTGAGGCGGATCAGAAAAATCCCTCCATTGATGGATGTAATCGCGATCGGAACTTCTGCTAGCATTTTATCCGGCGATCCCGACAGTATTTTGCAGGCTGGTTGCAACGCTTTTCTCCTCAAACCAATTAGGGCAGAAAAGTTATTAGAATGCTTGGGCAACCATTTAGGTTTAGAATGGATTTATGAAGAGCGAACAACTTTCAGTTCAGAAGGTATCTTCACCGAACTCCCTTCCCAAATCCAAGACCAACCACTGATTGCTCCCCCTTCGGAAGAAGTTGCAGTCCTGTTCGATTTAGCCATGAAAGGTGAACTCCTCAGTATTGAGCAGCGAGCCAGCAAGCTGAAGGCAATAGATATGCGTTATGCACCTTTTGCCAATCAGTTGCTTGAATTAACCCAAAACTTTGAAGAAGACAAATTAGTAGAATTTGTTCAACAGTTTAGATGAGGAATAAAAATGACTAGCGAATCTTTAGACAGAGGCACCATTTTAATTGTGGATGATACGCCCACTAATCTGGGTTCAGTATTGGATTTTTTGACCGCATCTGGCTTCACTGTTTGGGTAGCTCGCAGTGGGTCTAGCGCTCTCAAAAAAGTGCAATATTCCCAGCCTGATTTAATTTTGTTGGATGTTCTGATGCCAGAAATGGACGGATTTAAAACCTGTCAAAATCTGAAAGCGAATGACTTAACTAAAGATATCCCAGTCATTTTTATGACCGCACTGGACGATACAGAAAGCAAAGTCCAAGGCTTTAATGTGGGGGGAGTTGATTATATCACTAAGCCCCTTCAACACGAAGAAGTTTTAGCTCGCGCTATCACGCACCTGAATCTGCGAAATCTAACTAAAAAGCTTCAGGCGCAAATTGTCGAGCGCGAGCGAGCGCAAGCCGACCTACAAGTTTTGGCACAAGAGCTAGAGACGCGAGTAGAACAGCGCACCGCTGAACTTTCCCAAACGAATGAACGCCTCAAGCAGGAGGCTGCTGAACGCAAGCTTGCAGAAGCAGCTTTGCAAGCATCGGAAGCGCGAGAGCGGCACAAAGCCCTACAGCTAGAAAATTCCCTGCACGAACTCAAGCACGTGCAAAGCCAGCTCATTCAGAGCGAAAAAATGTCCGGGCTAGGCCAGCTCGTGGCTGGCGTAGCTCATGAAATCAATAATCCAATTAATTTTATTTATGGAAATCTTTCCTATGCTCTGGAATATTCAAAAGCTTTGGTCACTATCCTTGACCTCTACGAAAAGCACTATCCTCATCCGGCTCCAGATATACAAGCAGAAATCGCAGCCAGCGAGCTAGATTATCTCAAAGACGACTTGCCTAAATTGTTCAAATCGATGTACTTAGGAGCCGATCGCATCCGCGAAATCGTTTTATCTTTGCGCCTCTTCGCACGGCAAGAAGGATATGAAATGAGAGCGGTCAACATTCACGAAGGCATGGACAGCACGCTGATGATTTTACAGAGCCGGCTAAAATTTAACTCAGACCGCCCCTCGATTGAAGTGGTGCGGGACTATTGCCCAAACCTGCCCGAAGTGGACTGTTATGGGGGAGAAATGAATCAGGTATTTATGAATATACTTGCCAATGCGATCGATGCTATTGACGAGTGGAACACGCAGAGATCGCTAGAAGAAATTAAAGCGAATCCTAGCGTGATTCGGATTAGCACAGAAGTAACAAGCAGCAATTGCGTAGCTGTCCGAATTGTGGACAATGGGCCAGGGATCTCGGAAGAGGTTCGTCGCCACGTATTTAACCCGTTTTTTACGACAAAACCCCCCGGTAAGGGCACAGGGATTGGGTTGTCGATTAGCTGGCAAATTGTAGTGGAAAAACACCGGGGAAGCTTGGGGTGTATTTCTGCACCAGGCGGGGGAACAGAGTTTACTATTGAGATTCCGCTTCAGCAGGAGTCTCCTGTCTTGTCGCTGTCAGCTTGATATAAGTAGTAGGACACAATTAATTACACAAAAATTTGGGCTACAAGCCTTGTCTAGTAAAAAATCAGCAAAAAATCAGTGTGTAATTAATTCTGTCCAATTACTTAATGTCGGGTATCTTCATCCCTCATTGTGCGCTGTGATATCATTTCCGGTAACACCGGAATGATGTTGACGGTTCACTGTTGACGGTTCACTGTTGACGGTTCACTGTTGACGGTTCACTGTTCACTGTTCACTGTTCACTGTTCACTGTTCACTGTTCACTGTTCACGGTTGACGGTGAACAGTGAACTGGAATTTACTATTCCGATGCTAACAGATTTGATATGATGCGCCATCGCGGGGTTTGTGCGATTGCCCATCACAGCGCACAATTACCAACAAGAAAATTCGGGTGTCCACGTAGCGGTGTAGGCTACAGCTAATATCATTTCCGGTAACACCCGAATGATGTTGACGGTTGACTGTTCACAGTGAACAGTCAACCGTCAACAGTCAACAGTCAACTCGAATTTACTATTCCGATGAAGAGTGGATTTGATATAACTAACTGTCCGAAGATTCATCTGATTGTGGCTGTTTCTGAGTATCTTTTTCCCCGGCAATAAATCCTTCTGTATCCTGCTTTAATTCTGATACAATTGCGCCTCGATCGCGCCAAGCTTCGGCATTTTCGGGCTTGATGGCAATAGCTCGATCGTAAGCTGCCATTGCTTCCTCATAGCGCTTTAATTCTGACAAAGCTGTACCCAAGTGGTGCCAAGCATCGTAGGAGTCTGGCTTAATAGCAATCGCTTTCTCATAAGCTGCGATCGCTTCTTCATGGCGCTGCAATTTTGCTAAAGATTCCCCTTTGGCAAACCAAGCTTCGTAACACTCCGAATTAAGAGTAATTGCTGATTCGTAAGAGGCAATTGCTGCTTCGTGCTGCGATAGTTTCTCGAAAGCTACGCCTCGGTTGTGCCACACTTCAAAATCCTGCGGTTTAAGGGCTATTGCTTTGTCGTAGGATTCGATCGATTCTTGATATCGCTGCATTTTTCCGAGCACAGCAGCTCTATTGTACCAAACTTCGTATTTGTCGGGTCGGATGCCGCTCGCCCGATCGTAAGAATCAATAGCATCACTGTAGCGGAGGAGTCTCCACAGCATATTGCCTCGATTGTACCAAGTTTCGTATCTGTTGGGATTGAGATCAATAGCGCGATCGTAAGAATCAACTGCTGCTGCGTACTGTTGTACTTTTGCCAGCATCGCACCTCGGTTGTGCCAAAGTTCGCTGTCGGTTGCTTTGATAGCCAGGGCGCGATCGTAACTGGCGATCGCTTCTTCGTAATGCTGCAATTGACCCAACAAAGCCGCTATACTGTGCCAACAAGCGTATTTTCTGGATTCGCTCGAACTTGCTCGCTCGTAACAGGCGATCGCCTCTTCGTACTTCTGCAATTTGCCCAGCAAACTCGCTTTATTATACCATGCTTCGTAGTTATCCGGTTTAATTAATATTGCTTGGTCGTAACAGGCGAGTGCTTCTTCCATACGCTGCAATTTTACTAACACATTTCCGCGCCAATACCAAGCCTCATTCAAAAATTTATTCGCTAAAACAGCTTTTTCCAAACAGACTAATGCTTCATCATAATTGCCTTGAAAATACAGCCCTTCGGCTTGCTTGATATAATCGTCAGCAATCAATTTTTCGTCGTTAGCAGGTGCCGTTTGCGATTTTTGGGAATTGTTTAAGGCCGGTTGAGGTGCGATTTTGAGAGCTTCTTTGGCAACAACTGCGGGAACTTGGGAAATTTCTTGAACAATTTGATATTTTTTCTCGTCAACTTCTCTCAGCAAAACTTGCAGGTGCATGATAAATTGAGATTTGAGAGTCTCAATTTGCTCGACGGAAGATTTGGAAACTTCAGTTTCTCTAGTTAAAAAATCAAGGGATTGTTTAGCTGCACCCATTTGCGCTTCTAATTCATCCCTCAACTTTTGAGTCAGTTGGCTAGAATTTCTGAGTTCGGATTCCAATACACCAATGCCCTGCAATCGTTTATTGGCATCAGCCACCAACTGTTTGATTATCAGCCGTCGCATCATCCAAAAAAATGCAATTGTCACTGGTGGAAATACAGTACCAAGAATTAGCAAAATATTGAGCAGAGTTATGGTACTATTAAAACCATATCCAGATTCAGCACTGCCACTAGACGGGGAGATAAAAGCTAAAACCTCGCGAACTTGAGGATTGCTTTCAGCCCCGGTTTCGATTAATTTAGCCAGCCAGGTTTCTTGTAAAGATTTTGTTAGTTCATCGCCGGATGCAGCAGGAGTATTCGCCTTGGTTTTGGCACTAGCAGATACATCGGGTTGAGCGGCCGCTACCAGCAAACCTGTCGGCGATTTTACAGCCATTCGCGGGGAAAATTGTTCGTGGGCGATCGTCTCAGGCTCGCTAATTGACTCAGCCCGACGGGATACGGTAATATTTGGGGAAAATTGTTCGTGGGCGATCGTCTCAGGCTCACTAATTGACTCAGCCGGACGCGATTCAGTATTATTTACGGCATCAACAACGTTGCTAGCTTGCGGTGTCTCAGGAGAAATAGGAGGTGCAGCAGGATTGGCGCTAGTATTAGCAGTTAAATTGTGGGATGCGAGGGCAGCCAGAGTCAAGAGAGCTAGATTAGAGACGCGCATAAACGTCAACTCATTTAGGAGAAATTAGTGCTTGGTTGTCAGCGATCGGGCGATCGAACTCATACTCTCAGCAGTTAGAATAGCTGACATGAGGAATGCTGACTTACTATCTCCAAAATACGGGCGGAGTCTGACTTTTCAGGAAAAGTGCCAATAATTCTGGCTGTGGAACTTTTGTCCAAAAATATATTCTCGCGCCTAATCCGGTTGAATAACCCTCGGAATCATCATTAGGCTGGTAGGGCCGGGTTCACCAATCTGCACAATTACCCACATATCCGGGTGAACCCGCCCCAACCGACCCGATTTTTAACTCTAAACCTTAGCTAAAATCGCTTCCGGCTGCTGACTTTGTGCTACCACTTCCTCTAAATCAGCACCGTAAATTTCACAGCTATTATTCGGACTTTCAATCAGCTTAATTTTGTGCAACTCTGCGCCCAATTCTCGAACGGGCGATCGCAATAATTGCCCGATCCGAACTGCAATATTCTCCGCAGTTGGCACAACGTTCTCAAAATAAGCAATATCCTTATTTAAAAAAGTGTGATCGAAAGGTTCAACAACATAATCGTCAACGGCTTTTTGCAAAGCTCCCAAATCAGCAATCATGCCAGTCCGCGCATCCATTTCCCCTTTAACAGTCACCTCTAAATGATAATTGTGACCGTGACCGTTGGGACGAGCACATTTGCCGTAAATTTCCGAGTTTTCTTCAAAGCTCAAATCGGGACGAGCCAACCGATGGGCGGCGCTAAAATGAGTGGACAAAGTTAGATAAGCTTCCATTCCGTTTCCTAAATATTCAGCCCAAAGTTCGGGATGTTCAAACAATTGAATTTTGCTCAGAGGTAAATGAGGGGCTAGCCGCAGCCAAATTTGCCGTGCTATGTTTTCGGTAGTTGGCAGAGTCTGCTCAAATTCCGGCCACGCTTCGTTGAGAAAGGAAAAATCGAGATCCTTGGTAACTTCCCGTTTGATGACGTGCTTGACATCAGACAGGTTGAGCACCATGCCGTACTCGTCGAGTTCGCCTATCATGGAAACGTCAAGGACGTAATTGTGTCCGTGTCCCGGTGCGCGGGCAGTTGGGCCAAACCGTTCAAAGTTCTCGGCTTCGCTTAACTCCGGCAGCCAGTACCGGTGACTCGCCGAAAACTGTGCCCGACGATTGATGATGCACTGCATAAAAGTCAAGTAGGGTAAGCTTGTTAAGTTCTGTAAAGGACTCGCTTCTTAAGGATAAACTAATTTTTGCTGGAATTTTTCGATTATTTGAGGGTGCTGTAAATGAATTTCTACCAATTTTCCCAATATTGGCAACACGTCGCCGATCGCGCCGCCGGGCCCATTTTACGCTACAACACAGATATCCGGCAGAAAATACCGCTACAAAACAGTTTCTCGCCATCAGTTGCTAACCCATCAGTTACGAGCCTTTGAGAAAGTACGCGCGTGCGGATCTATCCCAAAGGGAATTGACCTTTTTGCCAGACAGGAAACTCCACAGTTGGAGTTTTTCACCTAAGCTCTGCAATAGTTAGCAGGTTACGGTTCAGTTGCGCTCAAAACTAATCATATCAACTCCGCTAGCATCGTCGGGCGTAAAATCGAATCCACAGTCAATACTCAGCTATTATTCAGTTTTTCGACCCGGAGTTAACACTCAACCGTTAACAGTCAACCGTCAACCGTCAACCGTCAACTGTCAACTGTCAACAATAATTCCCGTGCAACCGGAATTGATATCACTCATTACCAATCACCAATTACCCATTACCAAATATTAATGAATTGGATTACTGCACGAGCCGATCGCTTTTTTGAAAATTTGTCTGGTGCGACAACAACCCCGCTCTTTTATATCGGGGACGCTCATCTGTCCATCAGTGCGATCGTCCAACTGATAATTTTAGCTATATTTGCCTTAATTATAGCTAAGATTATCAGCGAAGGAATCAAGCGCAGCGTGCTAGTTCGCATGGGATTGGATCGCGGCAGTCGAGAAGCAATTTCCACTATAATTAGCTATATTTTAGCAACCCTTGGCTGTATATTTGTCCTGCAAGGTGCCGGCATCAACCTCACTTCTCTCACCGTCTTAGCTGGCGTTGTCGGCATTGGTTTCGGCTTCGGCTTGCAAAATCTCGCCAGCAACTTTATCAGCGGTCTCACCCTGCTATTCGAGCACCAAATTAGAGTCGGAGACTTTATTGAAATAGACAAGTTATTAGGAACAGTAGAAAGAATTTCGATTCGCTCTACAATTATTAAAACAATTGACGGTCTATTTGTAATTATACCAAATATTAAGTTTGTCGAAACTAACATTATTAACTGGAGTTACAAAGACCCCAGATGCCGCATCCACATCCCTGTCGGCGTTGCTTACGGATCTGACCCAGTAATAGTTACAGAAGCGCTGTTAATTGCGGCACGGATGGAATCGAATGTCTTGTCCCATCCTTCTCCTAAAGTATGGTTTCGCGGTTTTGGAGATAACGCTTTAAATTTTGAACTTTTAGTTTGGATTGACCAGCCACAGGAAAGCGATGCCATTAAAAGTGCAGTTAATTTTTTAATAGATTACGAATTCCGCCACCGCAATATCGAAATTCCCTTTCCCCAGCGGGATTTGTGGCTGCGAAACCCGACAGAGTTAACTCAACTTTTTCACAATAACAAAGACGATAATTCCAACGGCAAAGTTTTTCCGCTGAATGCAAAACATTCAGCAGAACTCAAACCTAATGCCACGGTTTCTGACCCTAAAAAATCAGGGTCTAAATCGCCTAGTAATTGGACGCTGCGAGATTTGTTGCGACGAGTAACTTATTTTGAACAGTGTACGGATTTAGAACTGCGACAGTTAATTGAATACGGCTATCGACAACTGTTTTCAGCGGGACAGGTTGTATGTAAAGAAGATGACCCTGGGGATTCTTTTTATATTATTCTTTCTGGTACTGTAGAAGTTCTTTCTCAAAAAGCAGATCAGTATATTGCTACGCTTCATGAGGGCGAGTTTTTTGGGGAAATATCTTTGCTATTGGGAACTCCGAGAACGGCAACTGTTAAAACTAGCGAAGATGCAATTTTGTTTGTGGTGGAACGCCACGACTTGCAAAAACTTTTAATAGAACAGCCGAATTTAGCAGATCAGATTGCTCAAAAATTGTCGGAACGCCAGCAAGCTTTGAGAGATTTGGGATTGTTAGATGGCGACTCTCTGGGACAAACTCCTTTTATTAAAATTCGCAAGCGAATTCAAGTTCTTTTTGGAATTTGATACGGAAAGGAAGTTCGGCAGCGGATTCTGTAACGGATGTAACGGATGTAACGGATGTCCGTCGGAATAAGGAAGAGGGAAGAGGGAACAATGGGAGCATCTCCTATTTGTAAAAACACTTCTTCTGCCTCCTTCCTTCTTCCTTCTTGCTCTTTCCTCCTGGCTCCTGGCTCCTGGCTCCTAACTCCAATTTCTAGCTTGCCTGCTTTCATTGAGAGGCTCCCGGAACAATCTGCTTTTTTAACTTTTAATTTTTAATTCATCCTGTGCTTCCCGCCGCAGTCTAGCGGCAATTCTAAACAGTTCTTGACCGGTGTGCAAGTGGCGATCGTCATAATTGAGGGTAAATAGCTGCAATTCTTCTATTCCGTCTCCGACTTGATTGATGCTGTAGTAGAGATGGGCCGCAACTCCGGCTACATTAGATGGATTGGGCATTGATGTAAAAAAGTTATGAGCTTTTTTGAGATACTCGCGGCTGGTTTCGATATAAAGTTGAAACTTTTCTATCAGTTCGTCATCAAACGGATCTGCTGACAATTCGTCTATTTCTTTTTTAAGCGGCTTCAAGATGCTGTTGAGCATCCTATTGACTGGTTTGTATACTTTAATCAGCCACTGTTCCATTTGTTCATCCGCGTCCCTTGCTGTTTGTGTTTGCTGGCGGCTGACGTTTGGTGCGACTGGTGATTGCTGTTCGGTTTGCTCGGAAAGTTGGCGATCGTAAGATTGTCTGTGCTGGGCGTCTCCTAATATTTCATAGGCTGCATTGAGGCGGACAATCTCTTCGTGACCGGCTGTGTCGCTGTTGCTGTCTGGATGAAATAATTTGACTAAACGGCGGTATGCTTGTTTAATCTCGGCTTGTGTTGCGGTTGGGCTAATCTTTAGGGTTTTGTAGTGATTGATAACGGAAGACACGCTGTTATTTCCTTGAAATCTGGATTATCTTTGAAAAGGTGCTTGACAAAAATATCATTTTTTGCTAATATTTTAAGTATTTATATGATATAAATGTCAAAAAGTGTAAGTTGAAAACGTCAGTTTTCAACTTATCAGAAAATTGGGTTAAAAACCCTGTCCTTGTAGGAGGGCTTTTTTCCATTGTTAAGTAAAATAACAAATCCATCTTAACAAATGAATATGGTAGAATAACCAAATCAGACAAGATGTAAAAACCTACCCCCGGACTGGGGGAAAGTCTACGCCCAAAACATTTTTGAGGAGATATGACTACGCACTCTTTTGTGCCCAGAGTAGTCAGCCTGGGAACCCACGCTTGCGCGGGATATTAAGACTGAAATGTCTTAAGAATCCCCGTGCCTTAAGGCCGGGGAGTGTCAACATAAATCTATTTTAGAAAAAGATTGAGGCTTTGGAAGTGGTAAGCCGATCGACATTGGGGACTCATATAGCCATCCTCCCAGCAATTGTTAGCTGCTTCCTTCCCGACAAGAGCGCTTACCGACCACTTGGCTAACGCGCCGAAAGCGGTTCGTTCAAAAAAAAAGCCCTTGAGAAATTCGGCCTCGATCGCGATCGAGGCAGCTACAATCTATCGCAATTCTTTAAGCTAAAAAGCAAAGCCAAGCAGGGCGTACACTGTACGCCCTGCTGTCAGTTTCTGCAGCTTGGGTCGGAGGCTGACCTAGTTGAGGGCCATCGCCAGATTGAGTTCTGGATCTTGGAACAAGGGAGTGCTGAGATAGCGTTCGCCGAAGCTAGGCTGAATCATCACAATCAATTTCCCTGCATTTTCGGGACGCTGGCCGACTTTCACCGCCGCACATAGTGCCGCGCCGCTGGAAATACCGGACAAAAGTCCTTCTTCTCTGGCCAAGCGACGGCCATAGGCGATCGCATCGTCATCGGTAACAACTATAATTTCGTCGATCGAATCCACATTCAGCACCGGCGGCACAAAACCAGCGCCGATACCTTGAATTTTGTGAGGCCCTGGCTTTCCGCCCGACAGTATCTGACTATTGGCCGGCTCAACGGCGATCGCCTTAAACTCGGGTTTCCGGGACTTAATCACCTCTGCCACACCCGTAATCGTACCGCCCGTGCCGACTCCCGAAATCAGGAAATCCACCTCGCCGTCTGTATCTTCCCAAATTTCCTCAGCCGTTGTCGAACGGTGAACCTGCGGGTTCGCGGGATTCCGAAACTGCTGCAACATATACGCATTGGGAGTTTTGTCCACAATCTCTTGAGCGCGGCGAATGCAGCCGCTCATGCCCTCAATTCCGGGAGTCAGTTCTAGTTGGGCCCCGTAAGCTCGCAGCATCGATCGGCGTTCCGTGCTCATCGTATCCGGCATGGTCAAAATCAACTGGTAGCCCTTAGCCGCAGCCACCATTGCCAGAGCAATTCCGGTATTCCCAGAAGTCGGTTCTACTAAAACCGTTTTGCCAGGACTAATCAGACCTTCGGCCTCTGCTTGATTGACCATATTGACACCGATGCGGTCTTTCACCGATGCTGCCGGATTCATGCCTTCGAGTTTGACCACAATCCGAGCCACGCAGCCTTCGGCTTGGGGAATGCGGTTGAGTTGCACCAGGGGCGTCCGCCCTACCAATTCTGTAATGTCGCCAGCAATACGCATAATCTTTGTCAGTTTGTGGTTGAAAGTAAATCTTAATTCCTAGTTGGTAATACTAACTAGATGTAATACATGATATCGAGCTGCCGTCTGCCATTGCGCTTTTCGCACAGATCCTGTAGCGTGTATTTTTGCAACACTGAGTTGGCAATCGATCGAGCTTCTTGCCAAACTTCCCAAATCACCGCACTTTCTACAGTTTGAGCAGGCGAGTCTTTTTCAGAGCGATCGAACTCTGAGCCTTCGAGACAGTTGATAATTTCTAGGAGTGTAATTTTCCAGGGAGCCCTCGCCAAGATATAACCTCCCTTAGCTCCTCGCTGGCTGCGAATCAGCCCGCAGCGTCTCATGGTAGCCAGCAACTGTTCCAAATATCGATCGGGAATATTTTGCTGAGCCGCTATCTGGCGAATTTGCAGAGGCTCGCCTTCTTCGTAGCAATCGGCAAGCTCCAGCAAAGCTAAGATTGCGTATTCGCTTTTACAGGAGAGTTCTACCATAATTGCTTCAAATACCAGAATTCTCAACTCCAAAGTCAGATGTCAAAATTTTCCTCACTATTGAGTTAACAATTTCAACTTCTAACTTTTTATTATACCCCGGTTTTCCACTGAACTTAATCGACTTTGCTCAATTCCGAAGGTCTTACGGCAATAAACCGGGTTTCTCCGTCTACGACTGATAATTTTAATTTTTTTTATTGATTGTCGGCGCCCAATTCGTCAGTCGCACAAAAAAGCCCTGCCTCGGGCAGGGCTAAATTTGGCAGTTGCCAGCAGAGAGGGTTGGACCGCCCTGCCTCTTCTAATCGGCTCTTAGAACGTGAAAGTAGTTCTCAGAGTACCAATGATGGTGTCATCATTACCGCGATTTTGATCGGGATTTGTCACCCAAATGACACCCGGAGTAACAGAAATGTTGTCCGAGAGCTTGAATTTGTAGAACCCTTCAAAGTGCCACGACTGGTCATTTGTGAAGCCCCGCAAATCGCTCGGAACCTTAAGTTTATCCAAGTAAGGCTCGCGACCTACCACGAACCCTAGCAAGTTGCCTTCTTTCCCGAAATCTGGCAAAGCCAAGGTGACAGCGTAATTCCAAATTTTCGCATCGCCCAGCCCGAGAATGCGAGCATGGGTTAAACCAGCCCAGCCACCAATAATAAACCTCGGGCTCAGCCGCAACGAAGCCTGAGCACCGTAGGAGTTGCTGACCACTTTGCGAGCGCGGAAGGAGGTGCCATCCTCGTAGGTAAAGCCGTCACTCAAAAAGCCGAGAGAATTCGCCTGGCCGGTACCGGTGAAACCGCCAAGCTTTTCTGCCCCGTTAGATAAACCGTTGTCAAAGCCAAAGTTACCTCTGCCAAAGTAACCGTGGTTGTAGTTGAAAGCAACTTGCAAGTTGCGTCCGGGGGTAAAAGTCAACTGACCCATCGCTGTGTAGTCGCCGTTGGTCAAGCCTGCACCCTTGCTAGGATTGGCTGCATTTGATGCCAAGTAGCCGAAGGACAGAGAAGTGGGGCCGAACACGCCGCCCAGCAAGCCCCTGCCACCGAAGGCATAGTCAAAGCCGATACCTGAGCCACCGCCCAAGCGATAAATCGGGTTCCGCTGTCCAAAGGCGCTCAATGACCCGTTACCGCCGTCAAAGTCTTCAAAGTAAGGGTTGACAGTCGGGATAATGTCGTCCCAAACGCCAGCGTTGGCTATCAGGCTAACGTTCAGTCGCTGACCGACGGGGAACTTGTATAGCAAGGTGTCGAGGGCAACAACGTTGTCGGTTCTGCCGACGACATTCCAAGTTTGAGTCCCTTCGCGGGTAAACCCTACGTTCAAGGGTTGACCGTTGCCTACCTGAAGCCTCGTCAGCAGCAAATCTCTGCCGGTGAAGCTAGTGTTTAAATTGAGACGTACCCGCTGTTGGAAGACAGCTTCGTTGTTGTTGCTGCCGACTCTTCTGCCCTTTATGCCCGGCAAGTTAATACCGCCAGTAAAGTTACTAAAGTCGTCGGTGAGGGCAAAAATTGCTTCCCCGGTCAGCTTGGTAGTAGTTGAGAATTGGTTGGCTTCGAGTTCAGATGTCCGAGCTTCCAAAGCATCGACGCGACCCCGCAGGGTTGCCAGTTCTGCTGCAAATTCTTCTTGAAGCCGTTGGAGGGCTGCCAAGTCATCTCTCGTAGCGAAGTTGCCAGTGCCACCTCTAATTAGCTCGCTCACCTTGTCTAAGCAAGCATTTAAACCGGCTGCGAATTCGTAGCGAGTCATTGCCCGGTTGCCGCGGAAGGTGCCGTCGGGATAACCGGCAATACAGCCGTAGCGCTCGACTAGGGATTGCAGTGCTTGGAAAGCCCAGTCTGTGGGCCGCACGTCGGAAAGTTGAGATACTGAGGTAACTTGACCTTGAGTTTCGCCACCGGCAGCACCTTCGCTGCTGTACTCGTTGAGCTGTTCTAATGTGGCGGCTGGGTTTTGCTCTTGGGGGGCGGCAGTTTGGGCTAAAGATTCAGCCGGTTTTGGCAAACTTTGTTCTGCCGACTCTGCCACTGCCGGGGCTGGAGTTTCTAATTGAACTGCACCGATTTGCTCTGGGAGAGCGGTAGCTGCTGGGGCTGGAATTTCTAGTTGGGCTGCCGGGGCCGAATTTTCTACTGGTTGAGCGACTGTTGGCCGGGCTGCGGCTAAAGATTCACTTGTAGGTTGTGATGCCGCTTGAGGCTCTGCCTCAGCAGGGGCTGTGTTGGCTCCGACGACGATCGCACTTTCAGTTGCAGGCGTGGCCACATCTGCCATCGCTGCCTGGGTTTCGCTGCCAGCGGCTTGGGAAATTTCTTCTTCTGGCTCGGAGGCTGCAGTTGTTTCGGAAACAGCAGCTAAAGCATTGAGTTTCGCTTCGGAGGTTTCAGCGGTTTCAGCTTTGGCGACAGCCGGATTGAGCGCATCAGCAGCCTGCTGAGCGTCTGCTGCCATCGCGCTCGAAGAAACCACTAGGGTAGCTCCTAAGACTGCTGGGCTGATTAGTAAGTAACTCCACAAAAATTTCGACATATTCACTCTCATCCTCACACCGATTACAGAGAAACTTTTTTAGTCTTCTATCTGGTCAGTAGTTGCTCCACTACCATACAGTAAAAGAGACCTAAAATTCACTTTTTCTTTTGATTCTTTCGGGCTGACCGAGTATATAGATGTGACTGACGGCTGCACAGAGCCTGTTTTTTTACCTGTACTCAACGGCGTCAAAACCATACCAGGCTTGGGCGGTCGATTGATTTGACTGCTGACACTGCGTTATAGCTCCCGATCGCCTATTTACTTTTTAGCACAGCACGCCCGACTCGTCTAGGCTGATTCGACTTTAACATCCAAGCTGTGTCCTAGAACGCTAAAGACTTGGCGGTGATCGAATAGTTCCAACAAATCGGCGTTGATTTTATTGTGAGCTGCTTCTTGCCGCAAAATTTTCATCGCTGCCTCTGTTCGCAGAGCTCGCTTGTAGGGGCGATCGCCTGCTGTCAGGGCATCGTAAATATCGGCGATCGTCATCAATTGCGCTTGAATTGGAATTTCTGACTTGTTTAAACCTCGCGGATAGCCTGTGCCGTCGAGTTTTTCGTGATGTCCGTAGGCAATGTCTGGAATATGTTTTAAATCCTTTGTCCAAGGAATTTGTTTCAGAAACTCGTAAGTGTGAGTTACGTGAAATTCTATTGACGATCGTTCTTCCGGCGTCAGGTTGCCCCTTGACACCATCAATTGCAATATCTCGTCTGGGTTCAGCAGGGGTTTCCTTGCCCCATCTATATCTCTGTAAGTTTGTCGAGCAATCTCTCGCAGTTGAGCTAGGGGTTCTGCTGCCAAAATGTGAGGCTCGTTTGCCTCTAGCAGCACTTCCCAGTATTCTGCTAATCGGGTTTTCGCCTCTGCTAGCTTAGTGTCTAGCTGTTCGATTTCCTGGCATTGAGCGCACTCTGGCTCCTGGCTTGGGTGTTTTCGGTAGGCTGAATGCTCCAGCAAGTATTTATATTTAGACTGGACGCATTCCATTTCCATCGTCCGTTGAGCTAAGCCAAAGCGGTGGCGAATGATTTCTAGCTGTGCGGGGTAGAGCTTTTTCTGTTTGGTCAAAACTGCTTCGGGCACTCCAATTTTGCCAAAATCGTGCAGCAGGGCGGCGTAGCGAAGTTCTTGAATTTGGCGGTTGTTAAAGTAAATAGAGCGCAGTCCTCCGCTGCTGACGGTGTTTACTTCTTCTGAAAGGCGTACTGTCAGGGCTGCTACTCGTTCTGAATGGCCGTAGGTACAGGGGTCTCTGGCTTCTATGACTTGCACCGAGGCTTTGACGAAGCCCTCGAACAAATGTTCTATGCTGTCTTGAAGTTGATTGCGCTCGATCGAGATTGCTGCTTGAGAAGCGAGCGATCGAACTATCCTTTCTTCCCACTCCGAATACTGCTGCGTCGCTTCCCAGGCATTGTCTGCTGTCAGCACCGTATCTGCCTTTGTTTTGCGGTTGATCAGTTGCAGTACACCTATTGTCTCCCCTTGTCGGTTTTGCATCGGCAGTACCATTACCGAGCAAGTGCGGTAATTAATATCCCTGTCAAAACTGGTATCTAGCCGGTAGGGTACGCCGGGGGGTAAGTCGTAGGCATCAGACAGGTTCAAACTTTGACCTGTAATTGCCACGTATCCCGCCAAGCTTTTTTCTGTCAGTGGCAGAGCAAACTCCTTAAACGACAGGCTTGGTTTAGAACCGTTTTGCGCTACCTTGAACAGCAGCTTAGGTGTTTCGTCGCTGTGATCTACTAAGTAAACACTGCCAGCATCGCTGTAGGTGATTTCTCTACTTTTGGATAAAATTAAGTTTAACAAGTCGCCCAAATCTTGGGCGCTCGACAGAGCCGCGCCAATATCTAAAAGCTTTTCTATCAGATGGGTTTTTTCTGCCGCTGCAGACTCGTTCTTGAACTCTGGCTTTTCAAATACGATCATGGTCGGATGATGGGGAATAGCCTTTTATACATTGAACGTTTGGCCTCTCGACTTTTTAGCACCCGATTCTCACCCCCAGTCGATTTTTTATTGGCCAGCTTTCCGCGAGCGGGGCCTGTTGTTGCCCCAACGGACACTCTTTTAATCTAGCGTAGAAATCTCTTGGGCTAGCGCAAAGTCTTTCTCAGTTAAGCCTCCGGCATCGTGAGTTGTCAAGTTAAGTGTAACTTTATTATAGGAAATTTCTATATCGGGGTGATGTGCTGCGGCTTCTGAGGGGGCGACCAACTTATTTACAAAGGCGATCGCTTCTATAAAATCTTTAAATACACGGGTAGAGCGCAGTTGTTTGCCTTCAACCGTCCAGCCTGACAATTGACTGGCGCGCTCTTGAATTTCAGTATTGTTAAGTAGGTCAGCCATAATTTATTTTACTTTGGGATTAGCAATGGCAGATTAATAGCCCACCTGCGGAAAATCCTACCAAAAACTATCCGCTCTCACCAATAGCGTTTAGTCTCAAGTTTTAATACTCAAGATTTAACACTATTTGAGGTGAGAGCGGTCTAGCGGGTCTTCAGATTAGAACCTGACTGCCGGGAGAATCCCTAGCTCAGCCTGGTTCCCCGTGGAAGTCGTTTCCCGTTGGAGACGACGGCTGACTGCTAGTGAGCGGCCCCGGCGCACAGCCGGTAGTTTCCAATCTGATGACCCATGCGTTTACTACTTTCTATCATGGGCATCACCTCCAGGTTTAGCTAAATGGCTTAATATTGGAACGCACATCACCTAAATACAAGATTTAAGGTGATGATTTGTGCGCTAGCCATTGCCAGCGTTACCGAAAGAACTTGCGTTCTGAGTATCATTCCAGTAGTCACAATTATCAGAATAACACAAGGAATTAGAAGTGGGGGGATGCAAATTGAGATTTTTGCAATATCGGGGGAAATTACTGCTGCAGCAAGGTCTTTTATCGATCTCTACAGCAAGCGGGCGATCGTAGTTTGAGCCATTTGCCCATATGTTCTTCAGTATCCGGGCTGTGCGGTTATCAGGTGCATGGCCACTCTGGGGGCTGGGAAAGGCCGATCGATTTCTTGCCAGATAGGGGATGAGAATTAAATAAAATCCACTTTTCATGACTGTTGTGGGATGGGCGTCCGGCCCGCCCAGAAAGGACGGGCCGGACGCCCATCCCACAAGAAAAAAGGGAAATTATTTAATTGAGGATCCTAGGAAACTTCACCAGATATAGAGACACAAGTTGTTTTAGCTACAGGCAGAGTTGGTTTTTGTACAAAATCAACTTTTTTTAGGGCGCTAATTCGATCAAATCCGGGAAACAAAAAGCTCCCGCCACAAGACAGGAGCTTTTTAAGCATTAAGGGTAAAGCCTAAACAGCTTTATCTTACCCTTTTAAAATGTTGGAAATTTTGATATTTCGCGCTGATTACAGAGCGTTACCGCGAGGCAGAACTTCTTCAGGGAAGATGAAGTTTTCGTGGGGTTGATCCGTAGGAGCCATCCAAGCACGAATGCCTTCGTTAAGCAGAATGTTCTTAGTGTAGAACGTTTCAAACTCAGGATCTTCAGCAGCGCGCAATTCTTGGGATACAAAGTCATAGGCGCGCAAGTTTAATGCTAAACCGACGATGCCAATGGAGCTCATCCACAAGCCTGTGACAGGTACGAACAGCATGAAGAAGTGCAACCAGCGCTTGTTGGAGAAGGCAATTCCGAAGATTTGCGACCAAAAGCGGTTAGCTGTAACCATCGAGTAGGTTTCTTCTGACTGAGTTGGGTTGAAGGCGCGGAAGGTGTTTGAGCCTTCGCCGTCTTCAAACAAGGTGTTTTCTACGGTTGCACCGTGGATAGCGCACAACAGCGCGCCGCCCAAGATGCCTGCAACGCCCATCATGTGGAAGGGGTTGAGCGTCCAGTTGTGGAAGCCTTGCAGGAATAGCAAAAAGCGGAAAATTGCTGCGACGCCGAAACTGGGGGCGAAGAACCAGCCTGATTGACCCAAGGGGTAAAGCAGGAACACCGAAACAAACACGGCGATGGGGCCGGTGAATGCTAGGGCGTTGTAGGGACGGATGCCGACTAAACGGGCGATTTCAATCTGACGCAGGCAAAAGCCGATCAGCGCAAAAGCGCCGTGGAGGGCAACGAATGTCCACAGCCCACCGAGTTGGAACCAGCGGGTGAAGTCCCACTGTGCTTCGGGGCCCCACAGGAACAGCAGGGAGTGTCCGAGGCTGTTGGCTGGGGTTGATACGGCTACGGTGAGGAAGTTGGCTCCTTCGAGGTAGGAGCTTGCCAAACCGTGGGTGTACCAGGATGTGACGAAGGTGGTGCCTGTTAACCAGCCACCGATGGCTAGGTAGGCGCAGGGGAATAGCAGGATGCCAGACCAGCCTACGAAGACGAAGCGATCGCGTTTGAGCCAGTCGTCGAGGACATCAAATATGCCTCTTTCGGTCTGGGCGCGTCCGACTGCGATTGTCATTTACGCAAATCTCCAAATGGATATAATTACAACGGACGTTGTTCTAGTCACAACTTCCCACCTCATAGCTCTGCTGTAGCATAAAATGAGTGGATTGTGAATATAATTTACGTTTCTTTACCGCTGATGATGATTATAAAGGGAAATCTTTACAATAGCAAGAGCGAATTTTAAGTTTTGAGTAAGTTGGTCGTTCTGACGGGCAAGGCAATAGATAAACTGGGTTTCGGAGCGATCGGGCAATTGCTCAAAGCCGGAAAATGATTGAGCAACCGGGTTTCTCTCTCAATCAAGTATGAGAGAATCCGGGTTTCGGAGCGATCGGGCGATCGCTCAAAGCCGGAAAATGATTGAGCAACCGGGTTTCTCTCTCAATCAAGTATGAGAGAATCCGGGTTTCGGAGCGATCGGGCGATCGCTCAAAGCCGGAAAATGATTGAGCAACCGGGTTTCTCTCTCCATCAAGTATGAGAGAAGCCGGGTTTCGGAGCGATCGGGCAATTGCTGAGCATGAAAATGATTGAGAAACCGCTGGTTAAAAACTAGAGATTGCTAGCGATCGACATTTTGAGTGAATTTAGCACCCAGAGGCTAAACGACAAGCCCCCTATTCCCTCAACCTAGTGGGGAATTACTTTTTTCAATCAAAATCCGCCTCAATGATTCAACAAAAATGTTGTCTTGGCTGTCATATTCGGTAAAGAACTGCTTACGATTGGGCGTTTTACGATTTGGCGTTTGCGGTGGCTTTACCTGTAATCATTTTAGGTTAAATCCTATAGATTTAACTAGGTTTGTAACAAACTGTTACGAACCCGCAAGACTTAGGAACTGTCACAAGCGCTTTAGGGTGGTCTAGCCCCACAGCATTACCCACCAACTAAACGATAAACATCGGAACATCTGGACGTTTTAGTTGCCAACTTAAATAAGCTGTGGAGCATTTAAACCAGTAACGAGGCTAGTAGGGTGCGTCATTCGCGAACCCTTACGCTGAAACGGAAAACCTTAGATGCTGACGCACCTTACGCAAGTCCTTTAAATGCCGAACAGCTTAATTGGACAGCTTACTCGACAGCACCTAAAGCTTTTAGCAAGGATTTTTGCCCTTGAGTTAAACCTGTAACGCCCTTGATATTCATGCCTTCATAAATTCTTGAAGGGGAGAGATTTTTTCCATACTTATCCATTTCAACAGTTGAAAATTCAATGGTTTGTTCGCGGCCATCTCTAACTAAATTATGACTATTTTCTATGGGTGTACTAAAAACTGATTTGGCCAAATTAGATCCAGAAAAGTTTACTTGGTACAGATTAATACCCCTCATATCTGCTTGCCAAATAGTGATATCAGAAAAATCAGCGCCCGTTAAATCTAGTTGAAGTTGACATAATAAATTGAAGATATTACCAGCCCCATATCCGGGTGCTACACCCTGCTCTGCTAATTTAATTAAAATGTAATTGAGTTTTTCCGCTAAGTTTTCGGTGGTGTTGTACGTAACTAGGAGTCGGGAAATTAAAGGCGTAACAATGGCGCTAATTTGATTTTTTCTGACCGACTCTTCGGCTGTAGCTTTAATCAGAGCATAGTTTTGAAGAAAAGGAAACAAGGAACAAGAGGATGTAGAACTATTGCACTCTTCTATAGTAATTTCTTGGTAGAGTTGCTCAATTATTTTTTCTGTGACATAATCTCTGATTAATGGCTGCTGAGTGAAGCCAAAAATACTTTTTTCCGGGACTTGAATTGCGGCTTTTTCAATTAGAGAGCGCCACTGGAGAGATTCTAAGCTTTCTAATAATTCTGCCTGGAAAACTGGCGGGACGATATCATTTAGAAGTTCTGTAGGCAAAACTGGTTCTCGGTTAATGGCTAACCAGTAAATAATTTGTTTCTCTATCGGAGATAAGCGATTAAATTGTTCATCTAACCAAAGGCGAATGCCATTAAAAATAGTTTCTTCTTGTTCAAAGAAATCTCGAATATTTCCCGAAAATAAATCTTGTATGGAACTCGCTGCTATTTTTAAAGCTATAGGATTACCTTGGTAGCATTTTATTAGTTCCGCTTCTTCAGCAGGGGTTCCTATTAAAGACTTAAGTTTGAGGATTTCCTTGGCTGCGACTGGTGCTAAACCTTGCAGTTGCAAGCATCGGACGGGTAAAGTTTCTCCGGTTAAAGATGCAATTTCTCTCGCTTTTTCTCTGCTGACAATTAGCACGCAACTTTGGTGATTGGTTTCAGCAATTTGTCTCAGAAGTTGGCTGTAGTTAGAGAATCCCTCGCGGTAAGTGCCTGCATAGCTACCACTCTGGAAAAGGAAGTCTAAATCATCAAGGATAATCAGACACCGATGCTGCTGTAAATACTTGATGATAAGAGAGATGCGTTCGCCTACAGCCTGGGGTAAATCGGTAGTTTGATCCTGTGATAAAAATTGGATAATTTTAGCTAATTCTTCGGGTAAAGGTGAACTATATTGCAGGCTTTTCCAGATGACAAATTCAAATTCACCTTGAATTTCTTCTGCTAACTTTACCGATAAAGCAGTTTTGCCAATCCCGCCCATACCGATCAGGGTAATTAAGCGGCAACGATCTTGTAAAATCCAATGTTTAAGGGTAGCTAATTCTTGAGTACGGCCGTAGAAAATAGAAACGTCGATCGCCTCTGATAAATTGTGGTGGGTTTTTGTTACTAAGGAAGGATTTGGGAAGGCGATCGCTTGTTCCTCTGGATAACGTTTTAAGCCCAAAGCTTCCCAAAGGTGACAATTAGCCCAACAATCGGGCAAATTTGGTGATGTGGTTTTCGGTGTTTTATCTGGAGACGGGCGTGTACATGATTCAAGGATTGAGTGAATATTGCGTTTTGTGACTTGAGTTCCCAATGCCAGAGAAATTGTTCGCCATAATTGGGAACCGATATCTTTTAAGTAGTCGGCATCGTATCCTGATGTATCCGCCATGTTTTGATAAGACTGTCCTTGCCAAGATTGGCGGAATACTAGGTCTTGAACGTCGTTTAAGTGGCCTGGTTTGAGTAGG
Source organism: Microcoleus sp. S13_C3 (assembly GCF_036700905.1). Classification (NCBI taxonomy): domain Bacteria; kingdom Bacillati; phylum Cyanobacteriota; class Cyanophyceae; order Oscillatoriales; family Microcoleaceae; genus Microcoleus; species Microcoleus sp. S13_C3. The sequence continues at coordinate 35,609 of NZ_JAUBPT010000012.1, forward strand.
GTGTCTAAAATTGCTAAGGCTTCTTCGAGAGTCATTAGCTGTGACTGTAAAACAGTGACTAAGTAATTACTCTTATAGACTATCACTTTTTCTGACTCTTGTTACTTTTTTTTACTTTAGTTATTAAATCTTCATATAAAATTCTGGCCTTTTCTGACTTTTTCCCACTGTGAGGGCTGAGGTGAGAAGGTTATTGTGTAACTACGAACTAAAGGACTCGTGAGCATAAGGTAAGTATGAAAAAAATCTGTAAATTGCCAACGATGTAACACCTTCTCTTATCACGAAAACTTTGGAAATTAGTATCTAGTCACTAAATTAGCAACCTATCATTCAGAGAGGAACTGAAATGTTCACCCATAAACCTCCAAAATCTCCATACAATATTCTTTCTTTTGACGGTGGCGTAATTCGTGGTCTTTTAACGGCGGTTTTGCTAGAAAAGCTAGAAGAAGAGCTACAGGAAAAGAATCCCGAAAAGGAATTAAAAGATTACTTTGATATCATTGCCGGAACTTCTTCTGGCAGTCTCATTGCTTGCGGAATTGCTAGGGGATTTTCAGCCAAAAGGATTAAGAGTTTTTTTCAGGAATATGGGCTCAAAATTTTCCCACCCTTAAAAGAAACTTTGACCAGCTTAATCTGGCGGTTAGTCAATACAGAGATGGATTTCAGTGAATTTGACACTTTTAATATCCTTTCTCAAAACCGTGAAGATGCCAAGAAATTTATGACTCAACCCGTCTATGACGGAAAAGGTTTGGAAGATGTACTCCAGCATATATTTGGCTACCAGGAATTTGGTGAGTTGCCACAATTAGTGCTTGTGCCAAGCTACGATGTCTATAATCACGATGCTGTAATCTTCAAAAACAACAAAGAAGAGTTTAAAACGATGCCTGTGTGGGAAATTTGTAGGGCATCCGCCGCCGCACCTGTTGCTTTTCCTGCTCACGTCACGCACAATCAGGGATTCCTTAAATCTATTAAGTTGAAGGAAAATAAAGCTGAAGAAGCAGGGGAAGAACCAATCATAAAAGTAGGTAGAGAAGGTATCCCTTTGATTGATGGTGGTGTTGTTGCCAATAACCCTGTACTTTGTGCGATCGCAGAGGGTCGCAAACAATATAACACATTTCCTTCTGTAGTCGCTTCTTTTGGTTCGGGTTGGACTTTGAATCGGATTACAGTTCGAGAAGCTCAAGGTTGGGGTAGCTTGAATTGGGGAAGCGTGCTAAGGAATATCCCTTTGATGGATGTATTTTCTGATGGTTCAAGCGATGCTACGGATTATATTGCTAAACAATTGCTGCTTGAGGGAGAGAGTGAATATTTCCGCTTTCAGCCTCTTCTGAAAAAGAATGTTAGTGCTTTTAGTGCCGCTCCCGATAATCTCGATTTATTGGTTGAGATAGCAGAAGAATTTCTTAAAACTAAGGAATGCAAGGATGATATGAGCAAGCTTGTTAAATCCCTGACATCGCATCATTCCTTGTTGGATTCTGTGGTGGAGGCAATCACCTAATTTGAGTCAATCGTAAGATTGCTATTGAGTCAAGCTTAGGGATCAAAAGATAGAAACTGGGTTTTTTACGAAAATACTTCGTTGAAGGCCACAAATTCAGTAAAAAACCCGGTTTATTTAGTCGATATTGATGTTGAGTTACAGAAATTCCAACATCATTCATTTCAACAAATTTTAATTCTTGAGGTAAACTACCATGGCTACTTCTGATATAAAATCTGGTCAATTGGATAACAATGACATTATTTTTCCAGTTCCCCCTGAGCTTAGTGGCTTCACGCGGGCTGATGAATATGACTTGAATACAGATGCGATCGGGGAAGCACTCAAGCTTGCTCTTACAACTACAGATCCAAACAGCAAATATGATCCGTTTCTGCAAGTTATAGATGTCAATACGGGTCGGGTGGTTGCTGATTCAGACGATGGATCTTCAGAGAGTCTAAACTCATTGATTGAAGCCGGTCAGCCTGCAGGAAATATTGATTTAGTTGACGATCCGGCAATTCCTAATTCTTTGACAATTGACGGCAGCGCCAAGTACAAAGTCCGCGTCACCAGCGTGAATTCATTTACCAGCTCGTCGTCTACTTATCCCTACAGTTTGCGGGCCAGCGTTCCTAATGGTAATGTTAGTTTAGTTGCGAGAGGTAGCAACTTCAGCAGCAGCCCTCTAACGGGCAACTCTATTACCTTCGCTGGTAAATTGGAGAGCGCCAAAGACTTTACTTTTCCGGTCAAGGCTCCCAGTATTGGCAACACACTTGCGGATGAATTTCAAGTAAAAATATCCTCGGTGGGCGAACCGATCAAAATTTCCCTCAGCAGCACGACAAATGGCTTTGACCCTTATGTGGAAGTTGTCAACGCTAATACTGGGGAAGTTGTTGACTTCAATGATGACGGTGGCGGTGGTAAGAATGCGCTGCTTTCTGTCCCGTACCAAGCAAATACTGAATACAGAATCCGTGTCAGCAGTAAAACTGCATTAGCTTCCTCTGCTGATTACAGCTTACAGGTCAGCACTTCTTCTGGCAATACTGTCACTTTGACCCCCCGCAGTGGTGACACCGGATCATCGTCGAACAGTGGCGGTAACGGAACATCGACAG